>JAGHDS010000090.1 GCA_021159845.1 Anaerolineae bacterium | reverse complement strand
ATCCTATACCGAACAGGCCGGGCTCATGCACTTCCTCGATCGTGATCACGCCCCGGCGGGCCAGGTCAACGATGGTGGCGATGATGTCCTCCATATCGGCCCGCTCGTCCACCAGCGTTCCCGCCACCCCGGGCGGGATGTCCGACGGTGGATCGATCAGGTAATCGGCGGGCAACTTCACCGGGGCGTCACGGCCGCGGGTGTACCACAGCAAGTAGAGCACGGCCGGGCCTCCCACCACCAGGAGAAGCCCTATGGCGATCATGAGCAAGTTGATCAGCGGCCGCCATCGGCGGTCCCACTCCGCCAACTTCTCCTGCGCGGCTGCTTCGGCATCCGCTCGCTGCTGCCACGGTTGAGGCTTCCCCGCGACCACGCCTGGGGTGAACTGCACGCGCACCTCAAACTCCTGCCCGGGCGGGATCTCCTTGGTCGCCTGGAAGACCACCGTATGCTCATCAAGCTGCTTCGCTGTGGAGGCAACGCCGTAAGCAGCCCACTTCTGGACCTTGGCAGGCTCCGGAATCTGCACCGTCACCCGGGACGAGCGCACTGGGAACGCCCGATTGGCTACCACGGCCTTCCACCAAAGCTGATCACCCTCGGAATAATAGCGGAGGCCACCATGAACCGTGTAGGCGATCGTGTACGTGTGGCGGCTATCAGATGTGGGCGGGAAATACCATTTGATCTTGAACTCATTCCCGTCCATGTATGTGGTGAACGTCCACGGCTCCCCACTTGAGCTCTCCTGGAAAACTCGATCACCTTCCTGCACCCTCACACCCGATATGTGGTCAAGCCGCTGGACGTTGACGCCGCGCGTTCCAAACGTAAACGTACCACTGGTGAATTCGATGGTCTGCCGCTCGACAACGCGAAAAGTGCCGTCCTTCAGAACGGTGATGTCGACATCCCAGCGATCCCAGTATAACGTCTTACTCTGGGCCTGAGCCAGGCCCGTGGTCAACAAGAGCAAAAGGGCCAGCAGGCCGATGAGCCGAATGGTTCTATATCGCATACCTGAGATACCTCCCAGAGAGTGACCAGCTCCGCACGCATCCTCCGTGGCGCGATGCCTTGTAGACATCTCAACCTTCGCGCGGCCCCACGCATCACGCCCGACGTCCGTCCGACGGGAGCCTGACATCCGAGCAAAGCAGGCGCTCAGGGGGCGGGGAGCTTGACGACCCCCAGGTTAGCCCGGCCGATCTCACGACCGTTAGCCGCCCGGTATAAGATGAGGAGCACCTCGTACTCGCCAGCCGGGACCGATGGCGGGACACGCAAGTCATATACGTCCTGGACGACCTCGCCAGGCAGCCAGGACGTCGTCGGATAGGCGTTGTGCACAGGTTCGCTGTCCGCCATTGCCACCTTATCATTCGTCGCCGTAGCAAGCCGGGCCGAGATCTTCAATCGCTCCTCGATGCGGCCCGCCGCGCGCCAGTGCACTGTCAACCGCGCGAGTCGCCCTGAGCGCCGTCGCCTAAGCTCGATCAGATAGCCGGTCATGTGCACGCCATCACCCATCGCCAGGTCGGCCTGGCCGGGAAGCGGATCCCATGTGCTGGCGCCTTTGGGCCATACTCGTATGAGCGGCCCCACCGCTCCCAGTGAATAACGACGTTCAGCCCCGGGCAATGGGCGCGTCAGGAACACCGGCTCGCCCCTGGCCAGTACCCTGTCCACGGCGGCGAGGCGATCAGCTTCCCGATCCGCCGGGATAACCTGGATATCGGGGCGCATCCCATGAGCGAACTGGAAGTAGCGCACGAGCGTCGTCTCGCCCAGTATCCCAACGATGACGGAGTCCCTGGGCATGGGTTGGCTGAGGATATCCTCGCCCAGATCGTGTACGTCCCACTGCCGATGGCGATCCATCGCGGGGAATTGGGGCAGTGTCACGAACACCAGGGCCGCGATGACCCCGCCACCCAGGATGATGTCACCCAGCAGGCGAGATGCCGGCCAGCGGCGCCCTTGAGCCAGGTGCTCCCAACCGGTCTGTAGCGCGGCCAGGCCTTCGGCGACGGCAAGGCCGGTGCATAGGAAAGCCGGGATGAAAAACACCTCGACATCAGCTACCCTGTAGGCAAGTCCAAAGCCGTAGGTGGTTGCCAGCGCCGCGATCAGCGCCAAGCCATCCCAACGGGCTCGGCGCCGGTTACCTCGTCCGGCCAGGAGAGCTCCCATCCCAAGGAGGGCTAAAGCTATCCCCCACCACCCAAGCTGCCTTTCGATCAGAGCGAGGTAGAAATGGGGATTTCGCTCTACGTGGAAGGGGTTGCCGGTCAGGAAGACGCTGTAACCGCGAGCGGTGACCCAGGCCCAAAACCCCGCCCAGGTATTGTGATAAGTGCCATCCAAAGAGGTGGTAACGCGTCCGCGCAGGGGGAGATACGCGTAGAGCAGAAGCGGTGTTCCTGCTGCCGCCAGCGCCCGTATCCACTGGATACGTCGATGGCGTTGCTCAACCAGCCGGCTGGCCAGCCACACGAGCATCGCCGGCAGGAGCAGCAAGATCATGCGATGGTGCGCCAGCCCCAGGCCCAGGGCCAGCCCGGCCGGCCACAGTGCTCCCTTTCCGTGTACCCAGCGCAGCATGAGCCACAGGAGCGACATCTGGATGAACCCGTGCAAAGCGTATACCTCGGCGATCGTCGTCTGGGACCACCAGGCGGGGATCGTGGCGATATGTACGGTTGTCAGAGCAGCCGCCAGCCGTCGCCCTGTTAGTTCCCGTGCGGCCATATAGGAGGTCCCCATAGCCGCGGCGCCCATTATGGCGGAGAACAGGTTGACGCGGTACGCCATCTCGCCCAATGGCAGCCGGGTAAACAGATAGCCCAATAACGTGTATAGTGGGTATCCTGTCGGATGGGCAATCCCCAGCGTAGGCAGGACAAGCTGGAATTCCAGGGTATCGTCAAACAGCGCGACGACCGATGGGGCTGCTGTGCGCACGTACAATATTAGGCTGATCAGCCCAAGTCCCAACGCGAGTTCCACATCAAGCCGAGAGCGGCGGACGTTCATAACGGCCAGATCATACCACAGCCCCGCGCGGGCTGCAATGGACACAGCACGAATGGGACATTCTCCACCTCAAAGCAGTCCTGATCTAAGTCGGGCCCTGATGCATAGTCAGCGCTGCCCGACACGTGGGGCAACGGCAAGTGCTCAAGTAATGTGGGGCGGCTACATCGCCCAAGAACTCATCGAGTAAGGGAATCACCCGACCATCCGCAATAGCATAGTATACATACTGCCCCTCGCGCCGGTCGTGCACCAAACCGACGCTTCGCAACACGGCTAATTGCTGCGAGATATACGCCTGTGGTTTGCCCAACAATGCCTCCAGATGACAAACACAGGCCTCGCCATGACGCAGCTCAGCGAGGATCCGCAAGCGAGCCGGATGCCCTAACGCTTTGAAAAAGCCCGCAACCTCCACATACCGGCGGTCAATATTCATCATCTGCCCATCTCCTGGATGTAAAGCGATCCAACTCGTGAGGTCATCTTCACTTCCTGTCAGTCAAAGCACGAAGGATGCATTGCCCGAGTCTTTGCTGTGCTGGCGCACAGGCAGCGAGCCCTTGGCAGGAGATATCCAGCATGTTATAATCATATTCGGCTGGCAGCTAGTAACTGCGTCCCGTTCGATGACGTACGCTGGCGAGGATGGATGAACACAGACCCTTTTGTCATCACCCTGGTGGGGGCCACACTGGCTTTCACTCTATTGAATGGCCTTCATGACAGCAGTAATATCGTCGCCACGGTGATCTCCTCACACGCTATGAGCCCGCGAAAAGCGTTGACGATGACAGCCATCGCCGAGTTCTGTGGGCCGTTTTTGTTTGGTACGGCCGTGGCTCGTACCATTGGCAGCGAGGTCATCTCACCCGACGCGATTCAGTATGCTGTCATTTTAGCCGGGGTGCTGAGCGCTATCACGTGGAATACCGTGACCTGGATCATCGGCATCCCGTCTAGCAGCTCCCACGCCTTGCTTGGTGGCCTGGTCGGTGCGGCTGCTATGGCACGAGGGCCGGAGGCCATCCAGATCGCCGGGCTGGGGAAGGTCGCGATAGCCTTATTTACAGCCCCCATAGCGGGCCTCGCGGTGGGCTACATCGTGATGAAGATCACCCTGTTTCTAGCTCGCGGTGCCACCCCACGCATCAACGGTTTCTTCCGACGAGCGCAGTTGGTCACAGCGGTAGGCCTGGCTTTGAGCCACGGATCGAACGATGGCCAGAAGGCAGCGGGGATCATCATACTGGGACTGGTCTCATTAGGGCAGTTGCAAGGGTTCTCCGTGCCACTATGGGTGATTGTAGCCAGCGCTGGTGGGCTAGCGTTGGGTACATCGATCGGGGGATGGCCCATCATCCGCACCCTGGGTAGCCGCTTCTATAAAATCCGTCCCATCCACGGCTTCACAGCTCAGATCAGTTCTGCCTGTGTGGTTGCCGGCGCCTCCCTGCTCGGCGGTCCAGTCAGCACCACACAGGTGGTTAGCTCGTCCATCCTGGGTATCGGGGCTGCGCAACGGGTATCCCAGGTGCGCTGGAGTGTCGCCCAGGATATCGCTTTGGCATGGCTGCTGACGATGCCCATGACCGCTCTGCTTGCCGCGCTCCTCTACCTGGGGCTTCACTCCTTAGGTCTGGGAGTTATCATCCCGTGAATAGAATGCTAACCCGCTTTCTCGTCCTGGGACCTCATGGCAACGTCGACAACGGGCTTCATACACCTCTTCGGCACCAACGAGGATGATAGGGTCATCGTATCGGGCCGGCCGGCCGTTGATAAGGCGCTGAGTGCGTGAGGCTTCCGCTCCACATCGGACGCAGATCGCGTGAAGCTTATCCACTTGCTCCGCTTGGGCCATCAGTAATGGAACCGGGCCAAACGGCTCACCGCGGAAGTCCATGTCTAACCCGGCACAGATCACCCGCACCCCTCGATCGGCCAGGGCGTTACACACATCCGCTATGGTCCAATCGAAGAACTGGACCTCGTCGATGGCCACGACCTTAGTGTCCGGCTCCACAAGTTCGAGGATCTCACTGGCACTATTCACAGCGATGGCGTTTTCGCGGGCTATTCCGTTATGCGAGGCGATGCGTGTCAAGCCATTTCGGTCATCCAGTGCGGGTTTGAACAGCTGGACCTTCTGCCGGGCGAGCTCCACCCTCCGTACACGACGCAAGAGCTCCTCCGTTTTCCCGCTGAACATGCTGCCACAGATCAGCTCCACCCATCCAGCGTTCGGATGTGTATATGACATGCCGCCATCCTCCCCAAACCTGCAGGAATAAAGAAAGGGCAGTGTCCCCTGCCCTTTTCCTCGCATATCCCATCCTATCGCCTTGTCACCCTCACAGCCTGGGACGGTACCATGCCTCCTCCTCGAGGCGCCTACCGTCAGGAGGCCTGGCCAACCCTATTCCGACTCTGTCTTGGATTCGGTCGCCTGATGCGCTACATCGGCGACTTTTTCCGGACTTTCGCCACGACGCCGTGCCCGACGAGCTGCCGTCTCGGCAGCAGCCTGGGCTTCCGCTTGAGCTTTTCGAGCGGCCAACCGCTGGTCTCGCGCCTCTAAACGGCGCATAAACCGTTCGACCTGGCCTGCCGTATCCACAATGCGCTGCTCGCCTGTGAAGAAAGGATGGCACTTGAAGCAGACGTCTGTACGGATCTCCTCCACCGTGGCTCCAACAGTCCAGGTATTCCCGCACGCGCAGATCACCCGCGCGTTTGGATACCACTTCGGATGAATATTCTTACGCATAGAACAGAGCCTCCATCCCAGGCCTAGGCCACACGCTGGGGGTATACACTCACCCGCTTTTGCTTGCGAGTGTGCGGTTCGAATTTAACATAGCCATCGATTACGGCGAAAATCGTGTAATCGCGCCCGAGCCCCACATTGCGGCCAGGCTTAAATCTCGTACCTCGCTGGCGCACGATAATCGAGCCCGCCCTTACAAATTCTCCATCGAAGCGCTTTACGCCAAGTCGTTTCGATTCACTATCACGGCCATTACGGCTGGAGCCGCCGCCTTTCTTGTGTGCCATCTCTTGTCCTCCATCCGCCCTCTCAAGCTTACAGCTCGATCGCGTCTATCCGCAGCCGCGTCAACGGCTGGCGGTGTCCCTTCTTACGCCGATAGCGCTGTGCAGCCCGATACCGAAAGACGATCACTTTTCGATGCCGATCCTGTCCCAATACGTGAGCCCGGACCGAGGCCCCTTCCACCAACGGCTGTCCGACCTTAACGTCGTCTCCATCAGCGACTAGTAGCACGCGATCTAACAGAACCTGTTCCCCTACCGGGACGTTCAGCTTCTCGACCTCGATCGTCTCCCCTGGGCTGACGCGATACTGCTTGCCACCCGTCTCAATAATCGCATACATGGAATGCCATGCCTCCCGTACCGCGTCCGGCAAACCGGAACTTGTCCCCCTGGCCGGGGGTAAGATGTTGGCGGTACCCTATAGTCTCAACCAGATCATGACGCGGCGAGCAGGCGGCCGTCGGGCCAGCCTGCCCTGCGAGACCGCATTATACTTGTCCTGCCTGCGTCTGTCAAACTGACATTGTGCGTGGGTAGGGCTTTTCAAAGTTCTAACAAAGGTAAGGAGAGCAAATGCAGGCCGTAGTCTGGCATGGCAGCCACAGTTCGGCGCGCATCCGGGATATAAGGGGCTTGCACGAGATGGCGGAGGAGATTCAAGGCCACGTTACGAACGCCACTTAAGCCAGCGGCGATGCGGCGT
>JAGHDS010000411.1 GCA_021159845.1 Anaerolineae bacterium | reverse complement strand
GTGCTACCATCTGCCCCCAGCGCATCCAACATCTCCACCATCGCCTTCGTTCGCGGCTCATCCATGTGCAGCACATCCAACACGATGATGCGCTCCTCAGACGCTTTCACAGAGAGGGCAGACCGCAGCGCCAACCGCCGCATCTTGCGAGGCATACGCTTGGTATATTTACGCGGATGCGGCCCGTGGGCCACGCCGCCACCCACAAAAATGGGCGCATTCCGACTGCCATGCCGAGCACGCCCGGTCCCCTTCTGACGATACCACTTCGCCTTAGTGCGATTCACCTCACCGCGAGTCTTCGTATCATGCGTACCAAGGCGAGCATTCGCGAGCTGTCTAACCAGCGCCTGGTGCATGACGGCCTGATTGATCGGGGCCGCAAATATCTCGTCCGGCAACTCCGCCTGCCCCACCACTTCTCCCGCCATGTTATGCAACGGTACCTGCATCATCCCACTCCTAGCCCTGCTTCCGCGCCTCGCGGATGATAACGAGCCCATTTTTGGGTCCCGGCACTGCGCCGCGCACGGCGATCAAGTTCTGCTCCGGGTACACCCGAGCAACCCACAGGTTCTGCACCGTTACCCGGGCATTACCCATATGCCCAGCCATACGCGTGCCCTTGTACACCCGCCCAGGGGTAGATCCTGATCCAATCGACCCAGGCGCCCGGTGCCGGTCCGACTGCCCGTGAGTCTTGGGGCCACCGCCAAAACCATGACGCTTGACACCACCTTGAAATCCCCGCCCCTTAGAGGTGCCCGTGACGTCCACGAACTCGCCCGGCTGGAAGAGATCCACGGTCACCTGTTGCCCCACGGTGTACTGGGACGCCTCCTCCTCGCTCATGCGAATCTCGCGCAGGTAACGTAGAGGCGGGAGATCGTGCTTCCGCAGATGCCCCAACTGTCCGCGAGTAAGTCGTTTAGGTCGAACTTGTCCGAACCCGAGCTGAATCGCACTATACCCATCACGCTCCGGTATGCGCACCTGCGTGACAAAACATGGCCCAGCTTCAATGATGGTGACGGGGATCACTGCCCCCGACTCATCAAAGATCTGGGTCATGCCGAGTTTCCTACCAAGAATGCCCTTCATACCATACCCTCCACACGGGACTGCCAGCCTGGGCAACAGCCGCATCATCCCCTCGGAGCCATCCGCCACAATAAGGCGATTACGGAGCCTTTCGCTGGCGGACGAACGCACTAGATGAGATGATCGATTATACCTTGATCTCTATGTCCACACCTGCCGGCAAATTCAGCCGCGTGAGATTATCAATCGTCTTCGCTCCGGGGTCCACAATCTCAATCAACCGCTTGTGGGTTCGAATCTCGAACTGCTCTCGCGAATCCTTATCAATGAACGGCGAGCGCATGACCGTGAAACGCTCGATCCTGGTGGGCAATGGAATTGGCCCCACCACGGCAGCGCCGGTGCGCTCGGCCGTTTCCACGATCTCCCTCACCGACCTGTCCAGAACACGGTGATCGTACGCCTTCAGCTTGATGCGAATGCGCTGCTTGGCCATACCGCCTCCATGACTCACGGCCCTGGGGACGAGGGCCCCGCCCCCAGGGCTTCCATAGTTTACCCAAACTTTACTCGATGATCTCGGTGATGACGCCAGCGCCGACGGTGCGGCCGCCCTCACGGATCGCAAACCGGCTGCCGGCCTCCAGGGCCACGGGCGCAATCAAATCCACCCGCAAGTTCACATTGTCCCCAGGCATCACCATCTCCACCCCTTCCGGCAGCGTCACCGTCCCCGTCACATCCATCGTCCGTATGTAAAACTGCGGCCGATACCCTGTGAAGAAGGGCGTGTGCCGCCCCCCTTCCTCCTTCTTCAACACATACACCTCACCCATGAAACTCGTGTGCGGCGTGATCGACCCCGGCGCCGCCAACACCTGCCCACGCTCTACCTCATCCCGATTGATCCCTCGCAACAAACACCCCACATTGTCCCCAGCTATCCCCTCCGTCAACGTCTTCCGAAACATCTCAACCCCTGTCACCACCGTCCGCCGCGTCTCCCGTAACCCCACTATCTCCACCTCATCCATCGGCCGAATCCGCCCTCGCTCGATCCGACCCGTCACCACCGTCCCTCGCCCCTTGATGCTGAACACATCCTCTATCGGCATCAGGAACGGCTTCTCCGTATCCCGCACAGGCGTCGGTATGTACTCATCTACCGCATGTAACAACTCCCATATACACTGATACTCCGGCGCATCCGGATCCGTCGAACTGCTCTCCAACGCCTGTAACGCACTCCCCCGCACAATCGGTATGTCATCCCCAGGAAACCCATACTCACTCAATAACTCCCGCAACTCTAACTCCACTAACTCCAATAACTCCTCATCATCCATCATGTCCACTTTGTTCAAAAATACCACCATCGCAGGTACCTCTACCTGCCGCGCCAACAACACATGCTCCCGCGTCTGCGGCATCGGACCATCCGGCGCCGCCACCACCAAAATCGCCCCATCCATCTGCGCCGCACCCGTAATCATGTTCTTAATGTAGTCCGCATGCCCCGGACAGTCCACATGCGCATAGTGCCGCTTCTCCGTCTCATACTCCACATGCGCTATCGCTATCGTGATCCCCCGCGCCTTCTCCTCCGGCGCCTTGTCTATCTGATCAAACGGCGTGAAATCCGCTAACCCCTTCAGCGATAATACCTTCGTAATCGCTGCCGTCAACGTCGTCTTGCCATGATCAATATGGCCAATCGTCCCTACGTTGACATGCGGCTTCGTCCGCTGAAATACCGGCTTGGCCAT
>JAGHDS010000329.1 GCA_021159845.1 Anaerolineae bacterium | reverse complement strand
CTCCGACCCCTTTATATACATCGGCCAGGCGGTTGGGCAGCGTGTTGGATAGGTTGGGGCCGGGCATCGCTTCGGGGGTCGATCCGGAGCCTGTGCCCGAGGCAGAAGAGGGTAAGATGTCCGTCCCTGCCTCGTAGAAGGTGCCGCCCGTCTGGCCAGCGATGGAGGCCAGCAACATCTCGTCCGCGTCGCGGCCTAGGGCCACTGTGTGCACGACGACGCGCGAGGGCACGATGACGCCGCTCACCGAGGAGTCGGACCAGTAAGGGGTGACGTTCTCCATGCCGTCGCTGAGCAGCACCATCGCCCAGTCGTGATCGCTTTGGCCTTTGGATGTGATCTGGTTGTAGCCAGTTTGTGCTCCCTGGCCCAGAGCCGTTGTACCGCCGGCGGATAGGCCGTTGACCGCTGCTTTGGCCGCGTTCCATTCGGTGGAGCCGGTGATTGTGGCCAGCGAATAGTTGACGCTAGCTGAGGAGGCGAAGGACGCCACGCCGATCATGTCACCCACGTTGGCATGGTCGATGAAAGCGCGGGCAGCGTTCTTGGCGGCATCCATCTTGCCGTAGCTACTCATGCTCCCCGAACGGTCGATGATCAGCATTTGGTCGGCCCGCAACTGGGGCAGGTAGTAGACAGCCCGGGTTTCCGTGTCGCTCTGGGTGCTTTGGAGCGTCACCTGTAGGTCGTAGTAATCCGCCGATGACTGCGTGGGCGGGCTCACTACCAGGAAGTGAGTGTCGAAGACCCGGTAGACAGCGATGACGGTGCCGGTCTGACCGCCGATCTTTACATCGAAATCAGCAGGGGTGTATGTGACCGGTGAGGATGGCGGGGTGGCTGTTTTCACCTGGATCAGGATTTTATCGGGGTTGTTGTAGGCACCCGCGTTGGTGGGGTTGGCCTGTGTGGGTTGGAGGATGTCGAACCGCGGGACACAGGCTTGATGGCTGGAGGCATTGAAGTTGTCTGTCTCGCCCAGGGAAGCTTCGTACTTGCCGTTGTAGTTCGTGTCCTCGCAGCCGTCCACGGAGCCGTCGTTGTCGTTATCGGCGTCCAACTCCTTGCGCAGGCCGTCGCCATCTATGTCCGCGCTGCGTAGACTGTAGTGGCCACCGTTGTCGAAGACGTATTCCCGGATGTCCTGTTTGTCCTGTACCCAGTCCGCGTCGGTGTCGGGAGACGTGGGGTCGGTGTGGAAGCGGTTGACCTCGTCCCAATCCATGATGCCATCGCCATCGGCGTCGTGCCAGATGCCGGGTTCGTCGGAGCGGACATTGGAGGCAGAGGCCGGGGCCACGTAGTAGCAGGTGATGTCGAGGGAGTTATAGTTCTGCCAGGTGAGGCCGCTCCAGGGATCGAAGAGGCGTATCTGTTGTGTGCCGTCGTTCAGCACACGATAGCCGCCGATGACCGTCTGGTGTCCACTGTGGAAGCGCATGACAGGCCGGCCGTTGTCGATCCAGTTGCGGATCTGGGCGAATGAGGGCTTTCCCCCGTGGTAGTCGATGGCGCTGTTGTTGACCCCCAGCGCCCAGGCCAGCAGAGTACGGGCGGAGGAGCCGTCACCGCCGCAGACGAATGTGGGGGTGTCGTGTCCCAGGTCATGGGCCGGCTCCCCTAGCCCAACCCCACTCCACCGATCCTCGATGGGGTGTCCCCAGTTCTCGAAGAGCCTGTAGGATAGCCGGTCCTGGCTCAGGTTGCCGCCGTAGTTGGTCACGATCATGGCGATGGAGGCGCGTACGCAGTTGTTGCGCCCGTGGACGTAGATGGCGTCAGGGTGAACGGCGTCCCAGGTCTCCTTGGGAGACGGGGCAGAAGGATTCCCCTCGTTGTCACCGTCCAGGCATAGAAGCGGGCTGTCCTTGCGTTGGCGCAGCCAGGTGATCGGCAAGACGGTCTGTTGTACGGCTCTCATCCCCTCGCTGCTGGACGAGTCCCCCTCGGCAACGGGGATGATCGTCACCCGGGCGGGTGTGGACCAGGCCGAGGCTTCCCCAGGGCCGAGGATGGAGCGCACTCGCCACCAGTAGGTTCCCGGCGGTGGTGGGGTGTCCGGCGCGTAGCGGGGCTCATCGAGGATGGTGTCCACTACTGGCGAGCCGAAGGCCGGGTCGTCGTCCATCTGCAGGTGGTAAGCGGCCCCCGGCGTCAGGGCCCATCCCAGGGCGAACCCGTCGCTGCCCATCACCGCGCCATCGGTGACTGTAGCCCAATACGCGTGGGGTACGGGGTTGGCCGCTCCGGGGCTCAGGTCATTGTCCTGGTAGACGGCCCAGTCGTCGGGGCCCTGATTGCTGTGGCCGGGGTAGAGGCCGAAGGAGCGATCGAGGATGCGTGTGCCTTCGGCTTCAGCGCCGGATCCGATGTAGAGGCTGACCCATCGGTCTGGGGACCACAGCCCGGCGGCGATCGCTGTGCTCGCGTCTTCGCCCGAAGGGCCTCCGTAGGCGACGAAATCGCGGATCGTGCTGGGGGTGTGCTCGCTGCTTGCGTACAGGGCTACTTGGTCGGCCTCATCGTCGAAGATGTTAACCAGGCCGGGTGGCGTGTGCAGGACGGCTACGCCGTCGGAGAAATCGTAGTCGTCCGCGCCGGGGCCCTGGCCGTCGAAGTGGATAAGGACGAAGGTGTTGTAGGGTACGGGCGGCAGGGCGGCTGGGATGGTGTAAGCATGTCCGTCCTCGTCGCTGATCTGCCAGCCGCTGATGTCGAGGAGTTGAGCTTCCGGGGCCGCGCTCCCGAACCCGGTGGATTCGAGCCCACCGGTGCCGTGTAGCAGCGTGGGTAAGAAGAGGCTGAAGGGCGCTCGTGGCCGGTACAGCTCGACCCATGCATATTGGCCCGGGGAGGGACAGGGCATCACCTCGTTGATGCGAATGCCGCTGTTGTTCACTTCGTCCGAGCTTAGGGCATGGCTCATGCCTGTCACGGGCCACAAGAGCAGGCTCATCACGAATAAAGCGATCAGGATGCGTTTGGCTCTCATCGTTTCTTTCTCCTCCTTGCGGAATCTGATGTACAAGGTTTCCTGATGCACTGTCTCTAGGGTGGTGAGTGGTATGGCGTGTCAGACTGCCGAGTCGAGCAGGTTCTTAGCTGGAGCTGGAAGGCAGAGTATTGCAATGCGGCAGTACCTTTGAGGTGCTTCTGCTGATCAAGGTTGGCATCTCTTCCTAGAGCCGACTGTGTTTCTTTGACGTGTTTACACGGGTATTGCGGTTACATGAACCAGGTGCGGGGCATCAGACAGCTGAAGCTATTGTGGATCTACGTTATCTCTTACATTATCTCGCTTTCGTGGTAAATCGTCAACTCCCAAAATAGCGTAGTTATTTATCATCCGGATAAAAAAACTTCTTCGAAAGAAATTTCCGTAAGAGATTGGGGTATCCCCGACTTCCTGGAAGAAAACACGGCGTTGCCCAAAGCCAAGCTTTCTCGGCGGTTTCGAGGTTTCTGAACTTGTGGGTTTGCCTAGGATTGTGTCTACGGTTTACCATCCGCTTGAAATGCGTTTGTCGGGGTGTGCTGCTTGGGGGCACGGGGGAGCTATGATATAATGCAAATGGCCATAAATTAACGGAAATGGCTGATCATAGCTACGGAGAGGGCTGTGCCATTCGCTGGGTTGTCGTTGCCGGTGCTACTCGCGCGGCTTTTCATCTTGCTCATCGCCCTGAGCTTTCATGAGTTCGCTCACGCGTGGGTAGCCGTGCAGCTGGGGGACCCTACCCCCCAACGGGATGGAAGGCTCACACTCAATCCGAGGGCCCACCTGGATGTTCTGGGGTCACTCATGTTCCTCGTCGCTGGTTTCGGGTGGGCCAAGCCCGTCCGGTGGAATCCGTGGAATCTTCGTATCGATCAGCGTTGGGGAAGGCTGCTTGTAGCGGCCGCTGGGCCGTTATCTAATTTCTTGCTCGCCGCTTTGGCGGCTCTGTTTGTGCGCGGCGCTGGCCTGGCCTTGACCGCGTATCGAGGGGGGATATGGAGCTTCCTGCCCAGCCCGGGGTTGTTCCTTCAAGAGTTCATCTTCCTTAACGTCCTGTTGTGCTTCTTCAATCTCATTCCCATCACCCCTTTGGACGGTTTCGATGTGGCTGTCGGGTTGTTGCCTCCAGATCTGGCGCGGTACTTCCGTCAACTGGAGCCGTATGGCCCTTTCATCCTGCTCGTCCTGATCATCCTCCCCGTGAACCTGTTGGGGTTGCTCTTGGGCCCTCCGATCACCATTACGCTTCGTCTCTTGCTCGGTTAACCGGTTGACGGGGAAAACGTTAGGTTTAAAGAAGGTAAGTAATGGCAAAAGAGAAAACAAAGAACGCTCAGATTACGATCGTCGGCTTGGGGCTTATTGGTAGCTCCATCGGAAAAGCCCTGTGTCAGGGAGATCGCACGTTCGAGGTGGTGGGGCATGACCGGGATCCTAAGGTGACCGCGACGGCTCGCAAGATCGGCGCGGTCGATCGTACCGAGTGGAACCTGATCCAGGCGTGCGAGAAAGCGGATCTCATCATCCTGGCGCTGCCGGTGACGGCTATCCGGGAGACGTTGGAGGCGATCGCGGAGGATCTGAAGCCCGGCTGTGTCATCACGGATACGGCCAGCATTAAGGTGCCGGTGCTTCAGTGGGCCGAGGAGTTGTTACCGCCTCACGCGTACTTCATCGGTGGTGATCCCATCGTGAGCACCTCGGTGGAGGGAGGCGGTGTGGATGCGGCCTCTGCTGACCTGCTGCGCAATGCCGTTTATTGCCTGTGTCCCACGTCGACCGTCTCCCCGGACGCCGTGCGGGTGGTCTCCGACCTGGTGAGCCGGGTGGGGGCGCAGCCGCTATTCCTCGATGCCGCCGAGCATGATGGGCTCACCGCCGGCGTCGATCATCTGCCGTCCATTGTCGCCGCGGCTTTGCTGGAGGTGACCGCCTTGAGCACCCCGTGGCGGGAGATGCGTAAGCTGGCGGGCGGACAGTACCAGTCGGTCACGAATCTCATGTCCAATGATCCGGAGGCCTATCGGGAGGCTGTGCTGGCGAACAAGGAGAACGTCATCCACTGGATCGACGCGCTGATCGCCAACCTCCAATTGTGGCGTCAGCGGGTGTCCGAGGGGCAGGGTGATGCGCTGGAGGAGACGTTCCAGCGCGTGTTTGAGGCGCGTGATCAATGGCTGCGGCAGAAGGCCACGCAGCAGTGGGAGGAGCGCGAGCCGATCGACACGAGTGGGCTGGGATGGCGCAGCCTGTTTGGCTTGGGCAGGCGTCCCCGCAAGTAATCTCTCAGCCCGGGGTGACGATGGCGATCTGTTACACGTACATCGTCAGATGTGCGGATGACACACTGTACACGGGCTGGACGACCGATTTGGCCCGCCGTGTGGCGGCGCACAATGCCGGGCGCGGTGGTCGGTATACTCGTTCCCGGCGGCCCGTGGAGCTGGTGTACTGGGAGATGTGGAATACTCCTGCTCAGGCGATGCAGCGTGAGGCTGCGATCAAACACATGTCCCGGGCCAGCAAGCTGCGGTTGATTGAGACCCACACGTCTGAGACATCACAAGGGAAAAGAAAGAATGGCACCTAACGCCCAGCCGGATGCGGGGACAGCCGCCAGGCCGAAGAAGCTCTTTCAGAGCCTATCCGTGTGTATGCCGGCGTACAATGAGGAAGAGAACCTGCCCGCTATGATCGCTGAGGTGGTTCGGGTCATGCGGCCGCGCTGCTCCGAGCTGGAGATCGTCGTCACCAACGATGGCAGCCGGGATCGCACGGGCGAGGTTTTAGAGGAGCTGGCTCGTCAATACCCTGAGCTCAAGCCGGTTCATCATCCTGTCAATCGGGGTTACGGAGCGGCTGCGTATACGGCGATCAGCCACGCCACGAAAGATGTCGTCCTGTTCACGGATTCGGACCGTCAATTTGTCCTGGAGGAGATCGAACGTCTGGCGCCGTTGTTGGATCGGGCGGATATGGTCGTAGGGTATCGGGCGCCGAGGCGGGATCCGTTTTTACGCGTTCTGTTCGGGTACGGCTGGAGCGCTTTAGTCACGTTGTTGTTCGGGTACACGGCTCGGGACATCGACTGCGCCTTCAAGTTGTTCCGGCGAGAGCTGTTCGACACGATCGGGCCGACGATTCGGGCGCGCGGTGCCACGTTCAGCGCGGAATGGCTGGTACGCGCCAAGCGGGCGGGGTATCGGATCGCCGAGGTGCCGGTCAGTCATCTGCCCCGGCCGGCGGGTTCCCCTACTGGCGCTCGCCTGGACGTGATTACCAGGGCGTTTCGAGAACTCTGGCGGTTCCGGCTCCAGCTTTGGAGAGAAGGGTGAGGCGTTCCTCTGCGTATCCTGTTCGTCGCGCCAACGGGCTTCTTCGCTGACTACGGCTGTCATGTGCGGATTCGCGGCCACGCCGAGGCGCTGCAGCGGCGCGGCCACAGGGTCCTTATCGTCACCTACCCGGCGGGGCGCGATGTCCCCGGCTTGCATACCGTGCGGCCGCCGCTGCTCAGACGCCACAGGCGTATGCCGGTGGGTTCGTCCTGGCGCAAGATCTTCCTGGATGCTTTCCTCGCGCCGCTGGTATGGTGGGCCTTCCTGCGGTTCCGTCCCCATGTGATTCACGCATCTCTGCATGAGGGCGCCCTTTTGGGGCTCTTCCCCGCTCGTCTGGGCCGCGTGCCCCTCGTATTCGATTTCCAGGGGAGCCTTACGGGAGAGATGATCGACCACGGTTTCCTGTCCGAACGGGCTCCGACCCTCGCTGCCTGGCGATGGCTCGAACGCTGGATCGATCATCAGCCGGATGTCGTGCTGGCTAGCTCTCACCACGCGGTCGATCTGCTTACCGGTCGATTCGGCGTGTCCGCTGATCGCGTGCGTCCTGTGCCGGACAGCGTCGACGTGACCCAATTCCGCCCGGCGGCATCGTCGGACGAGCCACGGCTGTCCGCCCTACGCTCTCGATGGAGCATCCCGCCCGATCGACCAGTTGTGGTCTACCTGGGGCTGTTGGCGGCTTATCAGGGCATTGATCTGCTATTGGAAGCTGCGCGTCTTCTTCTCCAGCAGGCATCACACCGGCCGCATTTCCTCATCATGGGCTTTCCCTTCGTGGATCGATATCGTCGGCAGGCGCAGGCGTTGGGCATCGCAGAGCATGTGACGTTCACCGGCAAGGTGCTCTTCGAGGAAGCTCCAGCCCATTTGCGGTTGGGCACGATAGCGGTGGCTCCCAAGCTCTCGGCCACGGAGGGCAGCGGTAAGTTGTTGACGTATATGGCCACGGGGCTCCCCGTGGTGGCGTTCGATACGCCCGTCCACCGGGAGTACCTGGGAGACCTGGGGGTGTACGCCCGCCCTGGCGATCCGGCTGACCTGGCGCGAGCGATTGGGAGCGTGCTGGCCGCGCCGGAGCGGGCGCGCTCTCTCGGTCGGGCCTTGCGCGCCCGGGCTGTCCAGACGTATAGTTGGGATGCGGCCGTGCAGCAGATCCTGACAGCCTACGCGGAGGTCCTGCCAGGCAGTGGTTCTCTCACACGATGATGTTTATTGACGGAAGCATCACCCGCCCGCCGGAGTGCCAGCGGAGGCGGGTCGGCTGCAGCGGGTGTTAGGCGGTGTTGTCCTCTTCCAATCTGGGCCTTCGGCGTCGGATACGAACGGCTCCTGGAGTAATCACTGTGAAGGCCTGTTCCATTTCACCGCCGTGCGCGCCAATGGCAGATATCACGATCTCCGCCTTGCGGGCCGGGGAGATACCAGCCAATCGAATGAGGATGACCCCTCTTGTTATCCGTCCTTGACGAAATACAAGCTCACCAAAGTCCTTGTCTGCCGTGAGCAATATAGCCCTTTCCTGATCCGCCAAATCCAGGACGACGTCGTCGGAAATCCCTGGCTCCATTTCGGCAACATACCATACCTGATGGCTGCTTCGGCGCAGCCGTTCCACGATAGGACGATCCACACCTTCATCGGCCAGGATCTTCACGCCGGCACCTCTACGGGATACACTACATCGGCTCGTAACGCCTCGGCCGCAAAGGCCAGTGCCGCTTGAATTGCCTCCCGTGTCAGCCGGGGATGTGCTTCCAGTAGCTCGTCTACCGTCTCACCGGCGGCCAGCTTTTCTAAAATGAGTTCCACCGTGATCCGCGTCCCGACGATCACCGGTTTGCCCATCATCACCGAAGGGTTAGAAACAATCCATTCTCTCCATGTTTTCATCTCTCGACTCCTTGCTTATCAAGAATGTAACCGCCTAACGTCCAGGAGCCCAGCCGCCGCCCGACCCATGCAAAGTGCCCTCGCTTATGAGCACGGTGGCAGGCTCAACCTACCTCGCAAAGCACCTCGATAGGGCGGTCGGCTGCGGCGACAGGTTAGGCTCTCTACTCCGTACGAGAATGCAATTGCCACTCATTGGTAGGCACCCCGTGCCCTTACTGAATTTATGAACTGAACAAAACGAGCGTTTTTCTTCGGGTAAACCACGCTATGCGGGAGAAACTTATCCTCAATTTGCCCTATCCAAGTAGCGATCTTGTCTCGCTCTCCCTCATAAGCTTCGTCGAAGCCATACTCGGTTAGCTCCAGATAAAGCCTATATAAATAGGCCACAATATCGACCACCTGGGCCATAGATGAATGATGAGAACTCACAAAAAATGCAGTGTCAATTATCTGGTTTAACCTTGTGCCCTCTTTCTTTTCGTCGAAGGATACAAAATCATCAATAAATTCGGGCGGATCAAAAATAAGATTTGCTAACTGTTCAGACAGTCCCTTCGTCTTCTGCTCATCAAATATGAGAATGGTTTTCCCCTTGTTCTTTTTCTTTCTCTTGTTTTGTTTTTGAACAACCATGGCGATATGGAGCCCAGCTAGAAGGTAAGGATAGGGTATTGCTTGGATGAAGGGATTATCGGGTTCGCTCTCACGTAGCGAGAAGTACTTGTCATTGTCGATAGCAGTAACTATAAATCTATGATTGCGCTGTGCTATCCAACTCAAGTAGAACTCTATCACTCTGTCTCGGACCTGCGGCTCGATGTTCTTCCATGCTCCTCGTCCCCTATATATCTGTTCGCCTTTGAGTTCCTGAACGGGAACACGCGCTCTGATGATATTAAACACCTCCCTAAACTCTGCATCTG
>JAGHDS010000040.1 GCA_021159845.1 Anaerolineae bacterium | reverse complement strand
GGTACTTGTGCGCGAGGAGCCGCGCGCTCTGGCTGTTGCCGTGTCCTCATCTGGAGCACGGGTGCTCATGGGGACGGCCGGGCGCGGGCTGTGGCTCAGCGAGGACGGCGGCCGTCGATGGCGGCAGGTGCCTGAGTTTCAGGACGCGTACGTGGCCACGCTCGTCGTTGACCGGGCGGCTGGGGGGCGTGCCTACGCGAGCACCTCTGATAGAATGTATTACTCGGAGGATGGCGGACGCACGTGGAACCGGGTCTCCGGGTTGGCCGGGCGTGCCTATTGCTTCGCGTTTGGATTGGATGGAGCGTTGTACGCCGGGCTGAAGGGGGGTGTTGCGCGCTCGACGGATGGCGGCCGGATGTGGGCTCAGGCGAGCCAGGGATTCCCCCTGGATGTGCTCGTGTTCAGTCTTGCCGTTGGGAAGAGTTCTCGAGGTGGTTACACCTTGTATGCTGCTACCAGGGATGGGGTGTATCGGAGTGTTGATTGGGGCGAGACATGGCATCGGGCGGTGCGAGGGCCCGGTTGGGTGGATGTGACGGCGTTGGCGGGGGATGAAGATGGTGGAATCGTGGCGGTGACCCCGCTGGGCCTGTATCGACGGGCTATCGGAGAGGAAGCATGGGTTCCGGTTGCACAGCAGCTTAAGCATCGAAGCTATTATGCCGTCTCCGAGGATGCCACTACGCACGTGCTCTACGCGGGCACGGAGAAGGGCCTGGCGCGCAGTAGGGATGGTGGGCGGACTTGGGAGGATGTCTCTCCCACGCCGACGCCCCGGGGCATCGTGGGCATCTTGACGGACCCGGATGACCCGAATCACCTCTTCGCCCGGCTGGCGTTTGAGCGCGTGTACGAGAGCGGAGATGGGGGACGCACATGGCAGGCCCGTTGGGATGGTATGGAGGTGCATCATGTGGTGCTCTCCATAGCGCGCTCCCCCTCTGGGGAGATCCTGGCGGGCACGCAGGATGGGCTCTTCCGATGGGACGCGCGGGGAAAACGATGGCGCCGTGAGCCTCTCCCCGACCCTGGGGCCAGCGTCTTCGCGATCGCCTCTGACCCGGCGGGGCACACATGGTATGTTGGGACGACCCGGGGACTTTGGTCTCGTTCAGGCGTGGGGGCATGGCAGCCTCGTGCTGTTGGGGTGATCCAGGACACTGTGACAGCGCTGGCTGTGCTACCCGGCGGGCATATTTATGTGGGGACCATGTACGCCGGTGCCTACCATTCCTGTGACGGTGGGGAAACCTGGTATCGGGTGCCCGGGGTCCCTGCCGATGCCACTGTAAACGCTATCCTGGTCAGTGCAAATCGAATGTATTTCGCTACTGATCGGGGGGTATTCCGTGGTCCGGATTCAGCCTGCGCTCCACCCGAGGCGACTGCCTGGGATGGGGCGGAGCAGGGCGGTTGGGCCCGGATGGTGCGTGAATTGGCCTGGGCTCGACGGCGCCCACCCGTACGCCCGTATCCGGTTGTCCACATGCTCCGGGCCGATGACTCGTTGTTCCAACTGGCGCGTGAGATCGGGTTCAAAGGGGTGGTACAGGTTTTCTCGTGGCAGGAGATAGAGCCGACCGCCGGAGAGTGGTTTTGGGAATATCCGGACTCTGTGGTCCGGGCGGCGACGTTCTATGGTTTCGACCTGATCGTGCGGTTGGATCACCCGCCGACATGGGCCCTGCAGGGTGATCGACATGGTAGCCTTCCCTTTGATGAGGATGCGTACCTGCAGTTCGTGCGGGCGGTTGTCAGGCGATACCGTGGGCGTGTACGCGGCTACATCGTTTGGAATGAGCCTAATCTGGCCTCGGAGTGGAAGGGGAAGCCCAATCCGGCCGCGTACGCGTCGTTATTGCAGCATGCCTATCTTGTCATCAAGCAGGAGGACCCGCTGGCCATCGTCGTGAGCGCGGGCCTCGCATCTACGAATGAGCGCAGCGATGAAGCCCTGGATGACCACATCTTTCTGGACGCGATGTACCGGGCTGGGGCACGCTTATTCTTCGACGCCCTGGGTGTTCATCCTTACGGCTTCGCCTATCCGCCGGAGGATCCGTGCGGTGCGCATGGCGGGTTCAACATGAGTCGCATCCTCGACCTCCGAGCGATCATGGAGGCTCATGGGGATAGATCCAAGCCTGTATGGGCGACGGAGGTCGGCTGGACGACTCATGGCGTTGGGGACCACGCGTGGTTAACCGTCTCGCCTGAGGAACAGGCCGACTACCTGGTGCGGGCCTGGCGAAGAGCACGTCGAGAATGGCCCTGGCTGGATGTGTTCACGGTCTGGAACCTCAGCCTGGGGAACCCGGATGAGGATGAGAAGATCGGGTATAGCCTGTTGGATGAGGAAGGGTCACCGAAACCCGCGTGCCAGGCGCTTCGCGACTTGTTCCGGTCGCAGGTGACTGTGGATCCGTGGAGGCTGTGGGAGGCATTTTGGCCCGATCCATCTCCCAGGGTGGCCCTGGCTCAGGATGTGGAGATCCACCTGGGGGACAACGAATGACCGCCTTTCCGGCCCCTGTATGGGGCCAGGCACCCCAGTGTGGTATGGCGTGGGGGATTCTACGTCAGGAATCCGGAGCAGGGCGTATGGCGATTGCGGCTGGAATTGCAGAGCCATGAGCCGACCAGTGCCGTGTTTCTGAACGGTCGCCTTTTGGGGTATTTGCCTACGAAGGACTGGGCGTATTCGTGGGTTTCGGCCTCGCTTCCTGTGCCTGCTAACTTCTTGCGGCAGGGGTATAACGAGCTGACCATATTGGCTGGACGCGCCGCTCCTCTGTCACAAGGTAGTGCCTCGATTTGGGATGAGGTACTGTTCCGGGGTATACTCCTGGAACGGCGCATCGGTGGACGTTGATGCACTGCCGCGCCATATTACAATCATAGATTGAAAGGATGAGGGTCAAGAAATGGCTACTGTAGAGCAGGTTTACGAGGCGTTGCGCGGTGTTATGGATCCTGAGCTGGGACGTAACATCGTTGATCTGGGGATGGTGCGCGATGTGGAGGTGAAAGGAGATCGCGTGCGTTTCACGATGGCGTTGACTACCCTGGCCTGTCCTCTAAAGGATCGGATGGTTGCGGATGCCAAGAAAGCGCTTCTCGCCCTGGAAGGGGTGCGGGACGTTGATGTGAAGCTGACCGAGATGAGTGCCGAGGAGAAGGCTCGTTTGGCAGGTGGAACTTCGCAACGTGAGGGAAGCGCCGAGGCACTGAACCGCATTGATCACGTCGTCGCCGTGATGAGCGGCAAGGGCGGCGTTGGGAAATCCTTGGTGAGCGGCCTGTTGGCCGTAGCGTTGCGGCGGGCCGGTTATCGGGTGGGCGTCCTGGATGCGGATGTGACAGGTCCCAGCATTCCCAAGATGTTTTTCCCGGATGGAGCTCGCCCGGGGGCGACACCTGTGGCGATCCTGCCGGCCGAGAGCCGCACCGGGATCGAGGTGATGTCGATCAATCTGCTGCTGGAGCGCGAGGACGAGGCGGTCATCTGGCGTGGTCCGCTGATTAGCAATGCCATCCGTCAGTTCTGGGGGGATGTGCTGTGGGGCGTGTTGGATTACCTGGTGGTGGATCTGCCCCCTGGTACCTCGGATGCCGCTCTGACTGTGATGCAGACACTGCCGCTGAGCGGTGTGGTGCTGGTGACGTCGCCTCAGGGGCTGGCGGGGATGATCGTGCGCAAGGCCGCCCGGATGGCGGAGCGATTAGAGGTCCCCATCTTGGGATTGGTGGAGAACATGAGCTATTTCGTCTGCCCGGAGACGGGGACGCGATATGACATCTTCGGCCCCAGCCACGCGGCGGAGCTGGCCGCTCAGTTCGACATTCCTTTCCTGGGCCGCCTGCCGATCGATCCCAAGATCACCGAGCTGTGTGACGAGGGGCACATCGAGGATTACCCGGCCGAGGAGTTTAAGCCGATTGCCGAGGTGATCGCTCGCACGGCCCCGGCCGCCAAGCCGCCAGCGCATCCTCTGCGGACTCAGCAGTCTCGTCGTGGGAAGTGATGGCGATTAGGGAGGAAAAGCTGATGTTAAAGCCCATAGATGTGAAGGCCAACATATTGCCGGTCTTTCCTCAGCTCGTTCATACCGAGCCCTATGAGGGACCTTGCCGGGTCGGCGAGATGGGAACCCTGACGCCGGAGGCGGACAGGCAGAGAGGACAGGAGCAGTTCGGCGCCTTTGTTTCTACGCTCAAGGAGCATCTCCCCTCGGCCGCTCGGCTCCTGGAGCCGGTCTACCTGGAGTGGCATGATGACTTCGTGCTTCCGAAGAGTGAGCTGGCCAAGTTGATCCCCGCTGTGTACGACGCTGATCTGGTGCTGATCGGAGCCGCCGGGTTACCGCAGTATCCCGCTATCACGATAGCTCATGAGTTCGGGAAGCCCGTGGGAATGATGCCCACGGGCCCGGGAGGCTGGATGACAGGGGTGGATATCGCGGCCTACCTGCGCTCCCGGGGCATGGAGGGGTACGCCTTCTTCGATTACGCGGACCTGAGCCGGTATATCTCGCTGTTACAGGTGCGGAAGGCCTTTCGCCAGACGCGCTTCTTCATCGCCGGTGAGGGGAATAGCCTGGTGCCGTCTGGCGTTGTGAGCAGCTTGTGGGACGTGGAAGGGCTAAAGCAGCGCTACGGGATCGACTACGCGCTTGTCCCCGCCGATGAGCTGACCCGACAGATGGACGCTCTGATTGAGGAGGATCGGGCGGAGGCCCGGCGAATTACCACCCGGCTGATCGAGAACGCGGAAGCCGTACACATGAGCGAGGAGGATATCCTTCCGTCCGTTGAGTTCTACCTGGCCGCGCGAAAGGCGCTGGAGAAACACGAAGCCAATGCCTTCGTGATCCCGTGTTTCGAGATCTGTGCCAAGCAGGTGATGCAGAAGAGGAGGGTGACATTCTGTCTCACACATACGCTTCTGAAGGACGCAGGTATCCCTTCGGCGTGTGAGGCGGACGTCAATGCATTGATGGCCATCTCCTTACTCACGTACGTGGCCAGAAAGTCGGTTTACATGGGGAACACGTACCTCGTGGACCGGGATCGAAATATTCTTGCCGTGCACCACGATGTGCCCGGGCTCAAGATGAAAGGATTGGACGCCCCGGACTTGCCCTATCAGATCAGGAGCTTCACCGTGGGCGGTTGGGGGGTCACCGTCCGATACGACTTCTCTCGCGACCTTGGGGAGACCGTGACGCTGGCCCGGTTTAACCCCGTGGGGACGAAGGTGCTCGTCGCCCGAGGAGAGATCGCAGGCAGCGGTGGGGTCGACGAGGTGGGGTGCTCGCTAAGCGTGCACATCAAGCTGGCGAACGATATTCGCGATTTCTTCTACAAGCAGCGTGACTTTGGCCACCACCTTGCTATGGTCTACGGCGACTACATAGAGGATATCAAGATGCTGGGTGAGATCATGGGTTTTGAGGTCATTGAGGCGTAGTAGGTCGTCGAATGGATGGGCGTGGGAGTGGTGGATGTCTCCCCCTAGATCGCAAGGCTGCAGGTAGCCAGCTTGTTGAGGAGGTGACGAGATGGCAGTCCGTGTGAAGGTGGTGTTCCCGGCCAATGAGCCTACCCGGGCCTCTTGGCCGCATATCGGCTATGACGTCGAGAAGCGTTCTCGCGAGGTCATTGCGCTTTTGGAGGAGCGACTCCCTGGGTTCGAGTTCTCCCCTGGGGTGTACTATTCGATGGATGAGGCGCAGCGGGCGCTTGAGAGCGAGCGCGGTCAGTTTGATGGCTACCTCGTGTACATCACAGCGATGTGGCGGGGCGTTCCCGAGTTGTATGCGCGGAGCGTTCGACCCGTCATCGTGGCGGATGAGCTTTACTCAGGTTCGGGTGGGTTCCTGCGTACCTATTCCATCATCAGGAAGGAGAACCTGCCCGTGGCCGGGGTGGCGTCTTCCAACTTCCAGGATCTCATCGACGCCGTGCGTCTCTTCGAGGTGATGAAGAAGATGCGCGAGGCGAAGATCCTGGTGGTAGCCGATGCGGAGACGGGGATGTCTCGTCATGAGATCGTGTCAGCGGCGCAGGAGATCTTCGGCACCCAAGTAGAGCGGATCAACTCCGATCAGCTTAGGGAGTACTACGAGAAGGCGGATGTACGGGAGGCGGAGCGCTGGCGGGACAAGTGGATGGGCGAGGCGTTGAAGGTGGTTGAGCCGGATGCGGAGGAGATCCTGCGCTCTGCCCGGATGTACCTGGCGCTGAAGGCGGCCATGCGGGATGTCGGGGCGGATGCCGTGACGGTGGATTGTCTGGGGCTGTACTACGGTGGGAAGCTGTTTGCGTACCCCTGTCTGAGCTTCTTCCAGCTGAACAATGAGGGTTCTACGGGGGTGTGCGAGGCGGATGTGAATTCGACACTGACGCAGCTGCTGATCCGATATACGACGGGGCGGCCGGCATATGTTTCCGATCCAGTGGTCGACACGGCGACGGGGCAAATCATCTATGCGCACTGTGTGGCGACGAACCGGGTGTTTGGGCCGGACGGGCTGAGCAATCCGTACATCATACGGTCACATGCGGAGGATCGGAAGGGGGCGTCGGTGCAGTCGTTGTTGCCGTTGGGGCATAAGGTGACGACGATCAAGGTGAGTGCGGAGCACAAGGCGTTTGCCGTGCACACGGCGCGGGCGGTGGCGAATGTGGAGGAGGACCGGGCTTGTCGGACGAAACTGGCGGCGGAGGTGGATGTTCAGAAGGTGCTTGACAACTATCACTCTGAGATCTTTGGATGGCATCGTGTGACGTGCTATGGGGGCTACCGAAAGCAGTTCTTGCAGCTGGCGACGTTGTACGGGTTGAACGTCATTGAGGAAGACCGGTAGGAGCAAAAGGCGAGGTGGGAGATGCGATGGCTGTCCGTTGTCGTAACGCTAGGGCTTGGAGCGCTTCTCGTGTTGCTTGCCGCGTGTCAGCCAGCGGCTCCGGTAACGCCGACGCCGACCGCGGTGCCGACTCCGCCTCCGTCTCCCACCTTGTCCTCGAGCATCCGTGTAACGCCGCCGAAAGGGGAGGCTGAGGTGACACCGACGAGTGTTCCGCAGACTTATCCTGTGACGATCACGATCCTTTACGACAATAACCCCTATGATGATCGGCTGCGGACGGCGTGGGGATTTTCCGCCCTGGTCACTTATCGCGGCCATAACGTCCTTTCGACACGGGAGGCGATGGGGCGACTCTGATGGGGAATATGGCAGCTCTTGGGATCGACCCAACGACTATCGAGGCTCTGGCCTTTTCCCATATCCACGGGGATCATACGGGTGGTTTGGATGCCCTTCTGGCGGCCGGAGCTCGCCCGGTCGTCTATCTACTTCCATCGTTCCCGGCGACCTTCAAGCGCCGGGTGCAGCAGGTCACGCGTGTGGTGGAGACGAGCCCTGGACAGGAGGTCACGGAGGGGATCTTCGTGACCGGCGAGATGGGACGTGGCATCCGTGAACAGGCGTTGATCGTCAAGACCGATTTGGGGCTGGTGATCATCACGGGGTGTGCTCATCCGGGCGTGGATAACATGGTCGCTCGGGCGAAGGAGCTATTTGACGAGCCGGTGTATCTGGTCATGGGAGGATTCCACCTGGGGAGCAAGAGCGAGCGGGAGATCGCTCATATCATCGGCCGGTTCCGTCAGATGGGGGTGCAGAAGGTCGCTCCGTGCCATTGTACGGGGGATCGGGCTATCCGGATGTTCGCCGCTGAGTACGGGGATGACTTCGTGCCCGCTGGCGTGGGGCGGGTCATCACGATTGGTCCGTCGGGCGTGGAGTGAGGAGATTGCCTGCGAATCCCTTCACCGATGTGGCGATTGCCAGCAGATATGACGCCTGGTACGCGACGGAGGGGCGTCGGGCGGATCGCCTGGAGAAGAGACTCCTGGGCCAGATGTTAGCCAGGTTCCCGGGGACGCGCACGGTCCTGGAGGTCGGTTGCGGCACCGGGCATTTCACTCGCTGGCTTGAGGGGATGGACGTCCGGGCTGTCGGTTTGGAGGCTGCGTCGGCGATGTTGGCCGAGGCCGTCCGCTTGGGAAGCCGACTTTGCGTCCAGGGAGATGCGTTAGCCTTGCCATTTCCCGCTGACAGTTTCGATTTGGTGGTCATGATCACGGCATTGGAGTTCATCTCTGACCCGCTGCAGGCTCTGACCGAGGGGTGGCGTGTGGCGCGGAATGGCTTGGTCCTCGGGGTGTTGAATCGGGATAGCAGGCTGGGGCGACAGTTGATGCGTGCTGGTGGGCCGATCTGGGGCGCTGCTCGCCTGCTGACCCCCGCTGAGTTGGTGGAGATGGCTCATCAGGCTGTCGCCGACGAGCGAGCCCAGGTCGTCTGGCGGACGACGTTGTGGCCGCTCTGGCCGGGGGCACTTCCCTTACCGTGGGGGGGCTTCATCGGGATGGCGATTAAGCGGACTTGAGTCCTGGGAGAGGGGTGAAAGTGAGGAGGATCGCTGCTCAGGTGAGCTTGTATCCGTTGCGCCAGGTGTCCCTATCGCCCGCGATTAAGGAGGCGTTGTGCATTTTCCAGGAGTACGGGTTGAGTGTCACGCCGGGGGCGATGAGCACCGTGATCGTGGGGGATGGAGAGGCTGTATTTGGAGCGTTGCAGCAGGCTTTTCAGCGGGCTGCCGAGCGGGGCGACGTGGTTATGACGGTTACCTTCTCCAATGCCTGTCCGGTACCTGAGGAAGAGGAGCCCGGGAGCGCGTCGCAGGCATGGCGGGCCATTGGGTACGTCGAGAATGAATGTCTCGAGCCAGGGAGCGCTGATCGGTTGCGATCTGCGGAGTCCCGAATCGTGTTGGACCCGCAGTTCGTGGAGGGACTGACAGGGGTGGAGCCGGGGCAGAAGCTCATGGTGATCTTCCATTTCCACCGCTCTCGCGGATATGAGTTGTTGCAGCACCCGCGCGGGGATCAGACGCGGCCACTACGCGGCGTCTTTGCCCTGCGCAGCCCATATCGTCCGAACCCTATCGGGGTGACCGTGGTGGATGTGGTGGCCGTGGAGGGCAATGTGCTGCGAGTAAGGGGATTGGATGCGATTCATGGCACGCCAGTGCTGGACCTGAAGCCGGCGTGAGATGGGCGTTATGGTGTGTGATACCTTTTGGCGGCTCTTGCATCTATATGAAGGGCGTGCTTGCGTATGGAGGGGCACGATTCCCAATATCACATTGGAGCAGGAGCGCTGAATGACGGCAGAGACGATCACATCGGGAATTGCGGACAGGTTCCAGGCTGAGGTAAGCGCATATTATCGTCAGAACTTTATCGCCGGTCTTGTGCATGGAGTGTTCTTCCAGGCGTCGGCGGCTTTCGTGGACACGAACACGGTGTTGCCGGCTTTCGTCGCCATGTTGACGCCTTCCAAGATGGCGGTGGGGCTGATCGCTGCGATAACAGGGTTCGTGGGGATTCTGCCGGAGCTTTTCACGGCGTATCTCGTCGAGGATCAGGCCCGTAAAAAAGCGTACCTGTTGGGCGTGATCACTGTGCGTTGGATATCATGGGGAGTTCTGGCCTGGCTGACATACCGATATGCCCTGACTCAGCCCGCTCTGGTGTTGGGAATCTTTTTCACTATGCTGTTGCTGTTCTCTTTCGCCGGTGGGGTGGGCTCCGTCGTTTATGCGGATATCTTCGCTCGGGCTATTCCGGCCGAGCGGCGTGGGCGGTTCGTCGGCACGCGGAACCTGCTGGGGTATACGTTAGCCATCGCGGCGGGCATGGTAGTGAGAGCCATCCTGCAGGATGACATCCGGTTCCCGTTCCCAACGAATTACGCGGCCCTGTTCGGGTTGAGCAGCGCCTTGTTGGCTATCGCCTTCACCGGCTTCGCCATGATCCGGGAGCCGGTCTATCCGGTACGCCGGAGGACCGTGTCGCTTAAGGGGTTATGGCATCGGTCCGTGGCTTTGGTGCGGGAGAGCGCGAATCTGCGGGCGCTGCTGGTGGCCAATGCCCTGTTAGCTACTGGCTTAGCGTTGGCGCCTTTCTTCGTGATCTACGCCCAGCAGGAGCTGCATGTGCCGGCGGGGCTGGTGGGCGTCTTCCTGTCGGCCCAGATGATCGGGGCGGCTCTGTCGAACCTGTTCTGGGGGTGGATCGGTGACCGATATGGCAATCGGCTGGTGATCGTCGCTGTGAACGCTCTGGGCGGCACGGTCCCCGTGATTGCTCTCCTGACCCCCGCCTCCGCAGCGTGGCTGTACACTTCTGTTTTCCTGCTGCTGGGGGTAATCATGAGCGGTATGCGGGTGGGGTATGGCAATATCATCCTGGAGATGGCTTCACACGAGGTGCTCCCGACCTGCGTGGCCTTGCGCGATACGCTGTTGGCGCCGGTGGCGCTGTTCCCCCTGGTTGCAGGGGCGTTGATTCAACACCGGCCCTATGTGTGGGTGTTTGGCGCCGGCGCTGTGCTGATGGGCATTAGCTTCGTGGCCGCTTTGCGTCTGCAGGAGCCGCGCCACACTCCCCAGAGTATGTGCAGGTAGGCCGGGGGCGGCGCGAAGAGGAGTTGAGCGATGGGGTGTGTCTATGGCCCGGTTCCATCCCGGCGCCTGGGACAATCGTTGGGGGTCGATCCGATCCCCTTCAAGACGTGTAATTACAACTGCGTTTATTGCCAGCTCGGCCGCACCGTGCCGATGACGAACGAGCGCCGCGATTTCTTCCCGCCCGAGGATATCCTGGCGGAGGTACAGAGGGCGCTGGAGACTCACGCGCCCGGTGAGATCGACTACATCACGTTTGTGGGACAGGGAGAGCCGTTGCTATATGCCGGCCTGGGACGGCTCATCCGAGGCATCAAGGAGCTGACGGAGATCCCTATCGCGCTTATCACGAATGGTTCCCTGCTCTTCATGCCCACCGTGCGGGAGGAGGCGGCGGCTGCCGACGTCGTCATGCCAACCCTGGACGCTGCCGACGAGGAGACGTTTCGCCGTGTGAACAGGCCGTGGCCTTCGCTGCACATTGCCGAGATCATCGAGGGAATGGTGGCGTTTCGCGAGGTCTTTCAGGGGCAGCTTTGGGTTGAGGTGATGTTGGTGAAGGGGATCAACGATTCGGAGGAGGTGCTATCCGGCATCGCTCGGGCGCTGGAGCGTATCCGGCCGGATCAGGTGCATTTGAATGTGCCGATCCGCCCACCCGCTGAGGAGTGGGTCGAGCCGCCGGACGAGGAGGGGTTGATCCGGGCCACCGCGATTCTGGGCGAGGTCGCGCCGATCATCACGCCCGCGGAGGGAAGTTTCGGGCTGGCGGAGGATATGCCGTTGGACGAGGCAGTTGTCGAGATCATCCGTCGCCACCCAATGCGGGAGGAGAAGGTGAAAGAGACCTTAAGCCGCTTTACGTCTGGACAGGTGCATGAGATGTTGACCGCGTTGGAGCGAAGTGGGCAGGCTAGGCGACGGGTCTATCGGGGCCAGGTCTTTTGGGAGTATGCTGGCGGCACTTTTGGAAGCAGTAAACATCGGGATACACTTTGAGTTGAGAGGTAGAGGTTGATCATGAGATCCTTTCATG
>JAGHDS010000082.1 GCA_021159845.1 Anaerolineae bacterium | reverse complement strand
TATGCGCAAGCCGCGAGTAGTCCGCCCGCTGACAGCCCGCGCATACTCGAAGGGGATCACGCGATCGCCGAACAGGGCGACGATCCAGCGGATCGGGCGCGGGTAGGCCACGCCATCTGAGTCCCAGCGCATCGTCTTCTCGAACCGGAGGTCGGCGATCAGGCGCGGCAGACGGTCCCGAAGGACATCCGCAGCCGGCTGGCCCGGCTCCACTTTGACGGCGAAGACATACTCGCCACCCTCCGTCTGACGAACCTGCAAGCTCTCCACCGACACGCCCTGGCGGCGGGCGAACCCCTCGGCCGCCCTGGTCGGACGGCCGTCCTCACCGTAAGCCACGCGCGCAGGTGGCCCCTTGATCACTTGTTCGGCCTCGCTCTGCTTACCGGCCAGGCCCTTGACGTATAGCACCTGCCGCCTTGGCGTCGCCGTCACCACGATCTCGTCATACGGCAGGCGGGCCTCGTCCAACATTTGCCTGGCCAAATCCGGCAACTGCGCCATCGCCGCGGCGACATCGCCCGCTGGCAGCTCCTCGGTGCCGATCTCCAACAGCAAATCGGCCTGCGTCACCGGGACGGGCTGGGTTTCCTCCGTGGCCGCCTCCGGCGAGGTGCCCTCCGGCTGGCTCACGCCTTTCCACTTCTTCAACAGCGGGTATTCGAGCCGTTGCCGCTGTTCCAGATACGCCTGGGCGATGTCTCGCGCCAGCCCTCGCATCCGGGCGAAATAGTTCGCCCGCTCGGTGACGCCGATGGCGCCACGGGTATCCAGTAGGTTGAAGGTGTGGGAGCAACGCAGCACGTAATCGTGCGCGGGAACCACGAGCTTGTGCTCCAGCGCGTTGCGAGCCTCGGCCTCGAAGAGGTCGTACATCTTCTTCAGCCGATCTACGTCGGCCACGTTGAAGGCGTACTGACAGTGCTCGATCTCCTGCTGGCGCAGGATATCGCCATAAGTCAGTTGCCCGTCCCAGTCCAACGCCCAGACTTCACGGGCGCCCTGCAAGAACATGGCGATGCGTTCCAGCCCATAGGTGATCTCCACGGCGACGGGATCGAGAGGCACGCCGCCGGCCTGCTGGAAGTACGTGAACTGGGTGATCTCCAAGCCGTCCAGCCAGACCTCCCAGCCCAGGCCCCACGCGCCCAGCGCGGGCTGCGCCCAATTGTCCTCCACGAACCGGATGTCGTGCTGTCGCCGGTCAACTCCGATGGCCTCCAGGCTCTCCAGATATAACTCCTGCGGGTTGCCCGGGTCTGGCTTCAGGATCACCTGATACTGGAAGTGCATTTGCATACGGTTGGGGTTCTCGGCGAAACGCCCATCATCCGGTCGGTATGATGGCTCTACATAGGCGACATGCCACGGCTCGGGTCCCAACACGCGCAGCACGGTCGCCGGATTCATCGTCCCGGCACCCACCTTCTCGCTGTAGGGTTGCCAGATGGTGTACCCGTGGGTGGCCCAGAACCGCTCCAGGTTCATGATGATCTCTTGAAATGATGGAACCTTCTTTGTCATCCCCCACTCCATGAGGCCGATTTATACGCCGGAACGCTTCGCGTTCGCGACGGGGAAATGCATGTGCGACGATGGCGGAGAGGCTGTCTTGTTTGTGTCAGGAATTCTTTCTTTTCAGACGTGCTCGTATGCGCTCCTGCGCGGCCCAGTAACGTTCCAGCTCCGGCGGGCCATCTTCTACGCTGTACCGGCGATCCGCTTTGATCTGGCCTGCCCGTAGGGCGGACTCCACATCGATGTCATACTGATACGCCAGCTTGAACAGGAAGACGAATACGTCGGACAGCTCTTCGGCCAGTGCGGCTCGGACGCTTTCCTCGTCCTCCGCCGGTTTGTAGCCCTCCAGCTCCAATACCAACCGGGCGACCTCGCCCATCTCCTCCAGGGCGTGTACGAGCGTATGGCTGGGCAGCACGCGATCCCAACCTCTCGCCCGGTCCCATTCTTCCAGCCACTTCTGATATTCTGAGATATGCATTAGGCCGCCTGCTCCATCTGACGTCTCAGCTTCCAGAGGAAATCCACGGACCGCAGGTTGCGTTCGAGGACGTAGACGATGTATCGGTACAGCAACCGCTCAACTTCCGCTCGCAGTTCCGGCTTCAAGTTCAGTCGCCGGACCCAATCGTACTCGCGGGTTTGGATGAAGCGTAGCACCTTCAGCGTGTTCACTGGCAAAGGCTCGGCTTGGGGAATCCCTTCGCCGCAGCGGGGACAAAGCACGCCCCCATCGGCCAGGCTGAAGTAGTTTGTCACCGGCTCCAGGTCCGCGCGGCATCGCACACATACGAATAATTGTGGCTGGTACCCGGCCAGCGACAGGAGCCGCATCTCAAAAAAACGGACGATCAGGTACGGATCGTCCTCACCGCACAGCCGGGAGAGGGTGTCCCGGATCAGGTCGAAGGTGGGGCGGCTCGCATCGTCCTCTTCCGTGAAGCGATCGACCAGCTCGGCTACATAATAGGCATATGTTGTGCGGAGCAGGTCTTGTCGAAGCGCGCGGTATGCCTCAATGGTATCCGCCTGCGTGATGATGTCCCAGGTGCGCCCCTTGGCCACCAGAAAGGTGCTATACGTGAACGGCTCAATGTGGCCGGCCTTGCGGCTGAGGATCTTGCGCACCCCCTTAGCCAACAGACGCAGCTTGCCACGCTCGACTGTGAACACGGTCAGGAGCCGGTCCGCCTCCCCGATATCGGAGTGGCGGAGCACAATCCCCTCGACGCGATAGAGCCGCTGCCGACGCTGGTCCACCTTCCCAACCTACTTTGCCCGCACCGTGTTGTAGCGATACGGGCGAGCCCAGTTCTTGGCCATCTTCGCCTGAAATAATGCCTCAGCGTCCATGTTCATGGCTGAGAGCATGTGGAGGATGCGAATGACCGCATCAATCAGCTCTTCGCCGACCACTTCCATCGGCTGCCCTTTCTTGTATGCGTCGGCAGCCTCGCTGATCTCCGTGTGAATCAGCGCCAGCATTTGCCAGAATTGCTCCGGGTCCGAGGAGAATCCCTTCTCATCGCAGAGGTGACGCACTTGGCGCATGTAATCGTTTAATGTGACTTGTGTGCCCTGCTCACTCATGCTGCGCCTCCGCCTTGCCGGGTTGATCGATTATACCATCGGGCTATACTGCCCGCAAAGAGAATGCTGAGTGAGCCGCAGGGCTTTTTCAAAGTCAGGAAGGGGCAGGCAGTAAGCCCGGGAGTTGAAGGGACTCCTTGAGGGAAGCCCGATAATGGCGGAATG
>JAGHDS010000398.1 GCA_021159845.1 Anaerolineae bacterium | reverse complement strand
TTCCCCGTTTTTGGATTGCCTTGGTCATTATCTACGTGCTGGTCTTTACTTTCGGACAGAAGCACGTGAGCTCGCTTTATTCCCCTCAGTACGCGGTGGCGCCCTGGTCATGGGGGAAGCTGGTTGACTATCTCAAGCATGTATGGCCTGTGATCGTGATCGCTGGCCTGGGCGGCGTGGCGCGTAACATGCGTGTGATGCGCGGCAACTTGCTAGACGTGCTGAATGCTCAATATGTGACGACGGCGCGCTCGAAAGGGCTCACAGAGCGGAAGGTGATCTATAAGCACGCTGTGCCGAACGCCTTGCACCCGATCATCATGTATCAGGGGATGGTGTTGCCATATATGATCCAGGGCGAGTTGGAGGCAGCCATCGTGCTCAGCCTTCCCACCATGAGCCCTCTGTTCTACGATTCATTGGTGAATCAGGATATTTATATCACGGGCAGTCTTCTGTTGATGTATAGCGTGTTGCTCGTTGCTGGCAACCTGTTGGCAGATATTGCCCTGGGTATTCTGGATCCGCGCATTCGCTATGATTAACGGATTCGAGGTTAGAACGCATGAATGATGTAGCTGAGATCACTCAGACCCAATCTGCTGCGGCTCCTACTGACGTGTTCGCTGAGGAGGAACGACGAGAAGGGTATTTTGAACTCGTTTGGCAGCGGTTCAAGAAGAGTAAGGCGGCTATCGTGGGCGGCTTGATGGTGTTGGCATTGGCCGTACTGGCCGCTATGGCGGACTTCTTCACCCCGGTCGACCCCTCGGTGCTGGACATGAAGGCCAGCTTTACGCCGCCTAGCCGGATCCACTTCATCGACGCGGATGGTCACTTCCATCTACGTCCCTTCGTCTACAACCTGACGATCGAGCTTGACCCAAAGACATATCAGCCGATCTGGACGGAGGATACCAGCCAGCGTTATGAGATCAAATTCTTTGTGAAGAGCTGGGAATACAAACTCTTCGGTATCATCCCCACGCGGCTCCATCTCTTCGGCGTGGACGAGGGGGGAACGATTTATCTTCTGGGGACGGATAAGATGGGACGTGACTTGTGGGGGCGTTCCTGTCTGGCCGGGCGCGTCTCTCTCACCATGGGCTTGTTCGCTACCTTCATCAGCATCAGCGTCGGGTCTGTGCTGGGCGTGGTGTCCGGCTACTACGGCGGGTGGATCGACACGCTTCTGCAGCGCTTCGTCGAGTTCATGAACTCCTTCCCACAACTGCCTTTGTGGATGGCGCTTACCGCGGTCATCCCCAAGACATGGGGCTCGGGGACGATTTTCATGATGATGGCTGTCATCTTCGCTCTACTGTCATGGACCGTGCTTGCGCGAGAGGTCCGAGGCAAGGCGATGGCCTTTCGTGAGACTGATTTCATCCTGGCGGCTAAGGAAATGGGAGCGTCGGACCTACGCATCATCTTCGTTCACCTCTACCCCAACTGCCTGAGCCACGTCATCGTCGTTCTGACACTGATGATCCCGCAGATTATCCTGGCTGAGGCGTTCTTGAGCTTCTTGGGGTTGGGTATCCAGGAACCGTTGGTGAGCTGGGGATTCCTGATGAAGAACGCTCAGAACTTGCAGACGCTGGGTGTGCATCCCTGGATCATGAGCCCTGTTGTCTTCATCATCATCGCCGTGTTGGGGTTCAACTTCTTGGGTGACGGACTCCGGGACGCGGCCGATCCATACTCGATCATATAAGGGATCGGGGGCTGGTTGCGCACGCGAGGAAGGATATGGAATCACGCGAGCAGGTCATCTATGAGCGGGAGGCTCATGGTGGCACCTTTCGCTTTTCGTGGAAAGAGGGCGAGATGCAAGGTCAAGACGACGTCATCCTCAATGTCAAAGACTTGAAGATGTATTTCCCGATCCACAGTGGCTTATTCCGACGTGTGGTGGGGTATGTAAAGGCTGTGGATGGGGTGAGCCTTTTCGTCCGCCGTGAAGAGGTGCTGGGGCTGGTGGGGGAGAGCGGTTGTGGCAAGACGACGACCGGGCGGACGATCTTGCGCCTGTACGATCCGACGGGCGGGGAGATCTGGTTTCGGAAGAAGGACGGGGAGTGGGTTGATGTCGCCAAGCTCTCCCAGAAGGAGATGAAGCCGCTGCGACGCGAGATGCGCATGGTGTTCCAGGACCCGTTCAGTTCCCTGAACCCCCGGCTTACCGTGAAGGACATCATCGGTGAGCCGCTGGTGATCCACGGGATCGCCAAGGGGCAGGAGTTGGAAGATCGGGTGGCGGAGTTGATGCGGGCTGTTGGGCTTGATCCGGCCTATATGCGTCGCTATCCGCACGAATTTTCCGGCGGGCAGCGACAGCGTATCGGCCTGGCACGTACGCTATCGTTGAACCCGCGCTTGATCATCGCGGATGAGCCGGTTTCCGCCCTGGACGTCTCCATTCAGGCGCAAGTTCTCAACCTTCTGGAGGAGCTGAAGGAGAAGCTAGGGCTGACCATGATCTTTATCGCCCACGACCTCTCCGTGGTGGAGCACATGTGCGACCGTATCGCGGTGATGTACGTGGGCAAGATCGTGGAGTTGGCTGGAACGGAGGAGTTACTGCGGCATCCGTTGCACCCTTATACGGAGGCGCTGATCTCTGCCGTCCCGCCGGCTGATCCGGATATCCGGTTGTCACGGATCATCCTGGAGGGTGATGTTCCAAGCCCGGCGAACCCTCCGTCGGGTTGTATCTTCCACC
>JAGHDS010000151.1 GCA_021159845.1 Anaerolineae bacterium | reverse complement strand
TTATTTTGACAACCGCCGTAAAGAGGCCAAGGCGGACTACTTGATGCGGCAACTCCGTCGACTCGGCTATGAAGTCAAGGTGGAACCTATGCCTATGGCAGCTTAACCCATCCTATTTTCGAAGCAGCAGTTACTTTGTGCGTGCGCCAAGAGATCGTTACCAGGTGGTGATGGGGATAAGGCACCTGCCGGTAACCGAGAATATCATGGCCTTGAGGCCAACATCGGGCTGAGGAGATTCGAGGCTATCGAGGTGTTCACTGCATTGTCTTTCATTGTTCTTGACGAAAAGGACAATTTCCTGTAGAATCAAACCGCTTTAGGCCCCCCGGCGTGTACGGGGGGCTATGTGTGAGGTGCGCCTGAGGGTTTATTCCTTGGGGTGCATGATCCGATGATGAACGGTTCCCCTTGCAACTGAGGATAAATGCTGGGATGCCTGGTGAGGGGGTAATGACAGCTCTAGGAGTGCGGATATGGGCGCTTTGGAATTAAAAGCACAACCACGGTCGGTCACGGGTCGCAGGGTTAAGCGATTGCGTGCTCAGGGGTTGGTACCAGCCGTGATTTACGGCCCTGGCATGACGACCCAGGCGGTTCAGGTGCGCGAGCATGATTTGGAACGCGTCTTGCGACACGCGGGTTTTACGCAACTTGTCACGCTACAGATAGAAGATGGCAGCACCGTTGCTAGCGAGAACGTCCTGGTGCGAGAGGTGCAGAGGCATCCGATCAAGCGGTATCCGCTCCACGTGGACTTTTACCGTGTGGTTATGACGGAGAAACTGAGGGCTGAAGTGCCTGTGCATCTGGTCGGTAAAGCGCCAGTCGTCACTGAGGGGGCCATTCTAGTTCAGGACCTAACCGCAGTCGAGGTGGAGTGCTTGCCAGCTGATATTCCGGAGTCCATTGAGGTGGACGTGTCTGGGCTGACAAGTGCGTCACAGTCCATCACGGTAGCCGACCTGTCTGTACCGGAAGGCGTGGAGATCGTCTCGGATCCGGAGGAAGCAATCGTTAGCATCGTGTACTCTCGTGCTGCCGCAGCTGAGGTCGGTGAGGAAGAGGAAACCGTCGCTCCCGCCGCGCCTGGCGAGCCAGAAGTGATCGGCAAAGGTAAGGCCGCCGAGGCTGAAGAAGACGAAGAAGAGGAGTAATCATCTGTCCAGACGAGGCAAACCTGAAAACGGGCCCGTGTGCAGCACGGGCTCGTTTCGTTCTCCTCACGCCGGTTGATTGCTCCTCCCTACTGCGATCCCACGAGTCTATGGGAAAGAACGACGTGTCCATACTAACGGATTCACGGGCACATCACCGATGCGCAGTTCCCAGTGCAAATGATCCCCCGTAGATAACCCGGTTGTCCCCACCAAGCCAATGAGATCGCCCGGCTTCACCATCTGCCCAGGTTTCACCTTGATACTTGATAGATGCCAGTAACCGGTGTGAACACCCAGTCCGTGATCAATGATCACCGCATTGCCGCGCACGGCCAACGGGCGCGCCAGTTCCACGCGGCCCGCGGCTGGCGCCACAACTGGCGTCCCCCCCGGCGCGGCGAAGTCGCATCCTGCATGATAGCTGTTCACCGGTCCGCCATTGTAAGAGCGCCGGGTGCCAAAGGGCGCCGAGATGGCGAACGCTGGAGAAACTGGGGTGAGAAAGCGTCCGTCCCATAAGGGCTGATCCGCGCTCTTCGCCCATACCCTGGCCAGTACATCTCGCTCCTCTTGTAACTTTTGAGGATCCAGGAGGGCCCCTTTAGCTGGGGGCAGGATGATGTGTTGGACTGCATAGTTACCCTGCACAATCCATACAGGCCAGGTCAACTTGACCACCCGACCGCCCAAGGCTGCTTGCAGGTGCAGCGTATCGCGCCCGGGGCGTGCTAGAGCGCTTACCGGTGCGACGGTCCAGTAGCCGCTGTTGTCGTGGGCCAGCGGCAGGTGATGACCATCGAACGTAATGGTGATCTGAGATGATGGAGCCACCCGTACGCGTACGAACAGCGTGTCGCCTTGCTCTATGACGCCGGGTTCCACCCACACGGATTGGATTGGCCCAAGGGGCAAATGTGGTATATCCTCGGCGAGGACGGCGGGAATGAATAACAGTTGCCCTACGGTAATTCGGTCTGGATCCTCCAGCTCATTAGCCTGGAGGATTGCCTGGACCGTCGTGTTGTAGCGAAGTGCCAAAGTGGATAAAGTATCTCCTCGCTGCACGCGATAGGGCACGGTTCCTCCGGCGGGCGTAACAGCTGAGCTAGCTGTTTCTGGGATGCGCAGCCGTTGTCCTATGCGAAGCAAGTTGGGGTTTTCTAGATGATTGGCCTGGGCCAGCTCTCTCCAGGAGATTTGGTAGCGATGGGCAATGCGGGTGAGTGTATCTCCCTTCTGCACTATGTATATATTATCTCCCGAGAGCGCTGTCGCCGTGAACGTCGCGCTGGCCGTGAGAAGCAGCGCCAACACGATCCAGGTGATGCCTTTATTGATCACCTTTGTACACCTCCGGCTTGAGCACGCCAATGAACGGCAAGTTCCGATACACCTGGGCGTAATCCAGCCCATACCCAATCACGAACTCATTGGGGATGACGAAGCCGACATAGTGTACTGGAACGTTTACCTCTCGTCGCTCGCGTTTGTCCAACAAAGCACATACGCGCAAAGAGGCCGGGTGACGTTCTCCCAGGATACGCAGCAGATAATCCAGTGTTCGCCCCGTGTCGATGATATCCTCCACGATCAGCACATCTTTACCCTCAATGGGCTCGTCCAGGTCCTTCAAGATGCGCACGACACCGCTGGACTCCGTGTTCCCGCCGTAGCTGGAGGTAGCCATGAAATCGATAGAGTGGGGGATGCTGATTGCACGCATGAGATCGGCCATGAACAGGACGCTCCCTTTGAGAACGGCAACCAGGAGGAGGGGACGGCCTTTATAATCATGGCTGATTTGCTTCCCAAGCTCGGCAATGCGAGCATGTAGCTCTTGTTCCGAGATCAATACATGATCGACGTCATCCAGGAGGTTTTCTTTGCCCATGTGGCTCATCTCCTCGTTCGCTAGCCTGTGCGGAGGGAAGCGCCCTGTGTCTCGGGCAAGGAGGTTATCAGCACGATACGAACTACGTCTGCGTATGCAACGAAGCGTGCCAAGTGGCTGAACATAAACCTATTCTACCATAGCCCGGTACAAGGGAGCAAAGTGGCAATTGGGTGTAATTGTTCACTGTTAGGGTAAGAGAGATTAGCTGCGCTATATCCTCGTACACCAAGTCTCACGAAGT
>JAGHDS010000392.1 GCA_021159845.1 Anaerolineae bacterium | reverse complement strand
TTGCACAGAGCCTCCCAGGTTTGAGTGTCGTTGCCCTGGAAGGATACTACGATCTCACCCTTAAGCTCAGGAGCAGGGGTGGGGGTCACCTTGATCTGAACGACGGCTTTCTCTTCGGCCTTCTTCACCGCCTCTGCCGGCTTTTCGGCCGGCTTCGTCGGGGCGGGAGCAGCCGGCGCACAGGCGGCCAACATCACGGAGAGGATCACCACCACGGCCAACAGAGGCCACAACACACCTGTTCGGTTCATGAGAATACCCTCCTTACTCCTCTTGTGAGGATGGCGCCATACCTTCGTAAGGTACTCGCCACACCCATGACGATAGTTACCCTCCGTCGCTCTCGGAGAGCCCACGAAAACACGACGTGCCGGTCAGAGGTTACCTACGCAATCACCTCCTTTCCTCAATCGGCCGGCGCAGACCCTGTAGAAGCCCGCACAATCAGCTGAGCGGAGACGCGAATATGCTGCAATGGCCGTTCAGGGTCTCGCATACGAGCCAAGACTAGACGGACCGATTCACGCCCCAGTGTCTCGCTATCCACTCGCACCGTGGTCAACGGCGGTGTTAAATAGGCCGCCACCTCGATATCATCAAACCCAGCGATCGAGATATCCTCCGGGACACGCAGCCCTCGATCGGCGACAGCACGCAGTGCCCCAATCGCCAGAAGATCGTTCACCACCAAAATGGCGGTGGGACGCGGCGAGCAATCCAACAAGTGCGATGCAGCCTGATAGCCATCCTCCAGCGTGCTTCCACAATGGATGACCCATCGCTCGTTCAACCATCCACGTTCCTGGAGCACACGACGATACACAGTCAGTCGCTCCCCTCCCAATGTCGGGCAGGCCACACCGTGAATGAAGGCGATGCGTCGATGTCCCAACGACAGTAGATACCTCATCATTTGGGCAGCCCCGCTCTCATAGCCCGGCTCAACGACATCCAGGCCGGGCACCTGCCCACCCAGAAGGACTACCGGGCCGTGGCGACGGGCCAACATCTCGATTTCCGACGCCAAGCGATCGCCGAAGGTGAGGAGCAAGATCAGCCCATCGATACGACGACGCAGCAAGGCCCGCACGCTGTGTTGCTCTCGTTTGGGGTCCAGTGAGGTGCTGGCTAGCAACAGGTCGTATCCTTCCGCGCGGGCCGCGTCCTCCACACCGCGTACGATTTGCCAGTAGTGAGGGTTGTGCATGTCGGGGATCAGTAGCCCAATGATCTTCGTCATCCCGGAGCGAAGGGACTGAGCTGCCGCGTGCGGTTGATATCCCAACTGCTCAATGGCCCACAGGACGCGCTGTCGGGTCTCCTCCGTGATAGAGACCGAGCGGTCCGCGCGACCATTGATTACGTAAGAAACAGTCGCTCTGGACACTCCCGCCAGACGGGCCACATCTGCTTGTGTGGGACGTTTCATTACACACACCAATGTAGGGGAACGAAGAAAAGAAGGATCCGTCGGTCAAAACCACGAACAAAGGCAGAGACGAGGGCAGAAAACACCAAACGACAAAGACAGAACAAATTACTTACACGTGTAAGTATAGCACGTCTACTCCGTCGCTGTCAATACCGAATTTAGCGGTGATTACCCATAATATGCTTAACATGCCTTTCTCCACCGCAGAGACGCCGAGGACGCAGAGGAACTCTCTCTATTTTCCTTTCTCCTCAGCGCTCTCCGCGACTCCGCGGTGAGATGTGGGTAATCACCGCTAATCGCCTTGACAAGGCCGGAGTTGCGGTATAGAATAGCATTAGAAGATAGCTCTAAGGAGATGTTCCCCTCATGAAGCGCGAGATTATCGCCACGGATCGCGCACCCGCTGCTGTAGGACCGTACTCTCAAGCTGTGCGGGTGGGCGATTTTATATTCACGGCCGGTCAGATCGGTGTCGATCCCGCTACAGGGAAGTTACGCTCCAGTGTGGAGGATCAGACCCGGCAGATACTCGCTAACCTACAAGCCGTGCTCACAGCAGCAGGCAGTGGGTTGGACCAGATCATCAAGACCACAATCTTCCTCGTAGATATTGCTGATTTTGCCTCCGTCAACGCAGTGTATGGCGAGGTCTTCCCCAATACCCCTCCTGCCCGCTCGACAGTGCAAGTGGCCGCCCTGCCTTTGGGCGCTTTAGTCGAAATAGAGGCAATTGCCTTGACACGAGATCAGGCGAGGTAATGCTCTTTCCTGCTTGCATCTCGTGCGAAAACAAGGTATAATGTTTTGCAATCCCAGGAGGAGAAGCAGGCGCGCATGGAAAACGTGGACAATACCCAGCCCCTTATGTCCGATGAGCCAGAGGACACCACCTCATCCGCAGCAAAGCAAACGGAGTCAACGGAGCAGCAAGCCACCCACCCTATGGCTGATCTCTTAGACGCCGAGGACTTTAGCGACTTCCAACCCAGGGTGGGAGAAATCCGAGATGGCGTCGTAGTCAGCGTCAGTGACTCGGAGATTTTGATCGACATCGGCGCGAAGTCCGAGGGGATCGTCTCTGGCCACGAGCTTGAACGACTTGGCCCGGAGCTCAAAAACCTCAAGCCAGGTGACCCTGTCGTCGCATACGTGGTCAGGCCTGAGGACCGTGATGGAAACATCGTCCTCTCCCTGACCAAGGCGCAGCAAGAACGCGATTGGCGTCGTGCCGAGGAGCTACTGGAGTCTCAGGAGATCTTCGAGGGAACCGTCAGCGGCTACAATCGGGGTGGCGTCATCGTGAAATTGGGAAAGGTCAGGGGATTTGTCCCCAAGTCACAGCTCGCAAACACCCATCGCTCAGAGGTGGAAGCCCAGGGCGAGACGGATGAGCCGTGGTGGGCCGGCCTCGTAGGCACTAACCTTCAGCTGAAAGTGATCGAATTAGATCGCCGCAGGAATCGACTGATCCTATCCGAGCGCCAAGCGTTACGAGAATGGCGCAGGAGTCAGAAAGAGCGATTGCTTGAGAGTTTAAAGAAAGGGGATCATGTTCGCGGTCGGGTTAGCAGCCTGGCGAACTTTGGCGCTTTCGTCGATCTCGGCGGCGCCGATGGGTTGATCCACCTCTCCGAGATCTCCTGGGGACGCATCAATCATCCAAGCGAGGTGCTCCAAGTCGGACAAGAGGTAGAGGTCGAGGTCATCAACGTCGACCGGGAGCGCAAACGCATCGGATTGAGCCTGCGCCGGTTGCAACCGGAACCTTGGAGCGTCGTGCAC
>JAGHDS010000315.1 GCA_021159845.1 Anaerolineae bacterium | reverse complement strand
GCGTAGGTGAAGGGGTCAGCGTCCGTGTGGGAGTGGTCACGGGATATGTGTAGGTGTCGATCAGGGCATTCGTCGCGTCCCGGAGATACGCTGTATCGCCATCGTTATTCCACAGTGGCTGAGGCTCGCCCCAGTAGAGGTCTGTGGCCGTATTCGTACCGCTTCCGGTCCAGACGCGTACGGATCCGCCCGGGGGCAGCGTGAATGTTGGAAACGTGAATGTATGCCCGGCCTCATCGCTCAACGTCCAGCCGCTCATATCCACTGAAGCGGTCCCGTTGTTCTCGATGCGCACGTACTCTCCATCCAGATCGGGGCCGGGCGGGTTATATTCGATGAATGCGATTCGGACGCCTGACGACGGCGTGGCCGTAGGTGTCGCGGTCGGCGTGGCTGTTGTGCTCGTGCACACCTCCAATACCACATTGTCCAGATACATGGCGGTCGCCCCGTCCAGCCCGTCGTTGTATACATCGAAATACAAGGCGATCGTTTGCCCTCGGTAGGCGGACATGTCTGCAACCGCCGTGAGCCAGGTGCGATCGTTTCGTCGCTCACTCCATAGGAGTTCCAGGCGTTGCCACGTCGTAGGATCCAGGATGATGACCTGTTGCCGGTCCCCATCCGCTGCTCCCTGGGCGATGGCGTAGAAGTCCCACCGTAGTTCAGCCTTAGTGGCATCGGCGGGGATGGTCACCGTTTGCTCGATGGAGGAGTACGCGGCCTGGTTGGTCGTGCCGATGACACCCAATCGCATCGCTGTGCCGGAGCGATCGGGCGCTGATTCATAGATGGGAGTGGCGGGGCTGGGGTATATCTGCCATCCGCCTACGCTCTCAAAATCGCTGTTGACGATGATGTTGGAGCAGCCGGAGGGGCTAGCTGGCGCAGAGGCAGTGGCCTCGTGGACCAATACCAGCGCCCATAGGCTGAGTATAAAGATTCCCACGATGACCACTGGACGTAATCTACCCATGTCGTTGCCCTCCTGTGACAGAGGCCGCCCTTCTACCATTACGTATTATATTTTACCATAAACCAAGAAGCTTTTCAATGCGAGCGTGTCTGGTTGTCGGAAGGGTGTCCGTCAGTTTTTTGCAGGGGGTGTCGTAAAGGGGGCACACCTGACCCTTCCAATTGGGATGCGTCGTCGAGGGTGATTGGGTGGTGGACGATACGGTTTCCCAGAGTGCGTCTGGGTATTTGGCTGGGGAGGGTATTTGGGTAGACTTAGGCACTTATGATCGAATAGAACAAGAGGAAACCATGCCCGACCGATCTATCGGACCATCGGACGCTGAGTGGCAGCTCATTGAGCCGCTCCTACCCGAGCTCAAAACGCGGCGAGGTAGGCCCCGGAAGCACTCCTCTACCGGGAGATCCTGAACAGCATCTTCTACGTACTGCGCAGTGGCTGTGTCTGGCGGATGTTGCCCTACGACTTCCCGGCATGGCAAACCGTGTATCATTACTTCTGCCGTCTCGTCGTTAGGTTGTGGAGCGCACTTTTGCCTGGTCAGGCAAGTATCGCCGGTTGAGTAAGGATTACGAGTACCTGACCGAGACCAGCGAGGCGATGATCTATGCGGCCACGGTCCACCTGATGGTCAGACGTCTGCTCGGGCTAGGGCTGCCAGCCCCTGAGCTTGAATTTTAAGATACGTTCTTACTCCAACGGTGAATAGTTACTTGGACACACGGACATGGGTGCATTTCACGTTGGTGGTTGGATGCAGGCACAGGTATTGCACAGGTACTGAAGGGAACACTCAGGCATCTGGCCGTGTTAACGCACGATCGCGGGGATGAAGACCCGGCGGTTGAGCTTGAGCGACGAGAGGATGGGAGACTCGTTGCTGGCATGATCCCGTAAACGCGCATATACCGTTGTGGAAGCCGAGCTTCCCAGGCTCTCCGCTGCGGATAAGGTCACCACAGGCGTATAGGGCACCCAGGTCGCGTCGCGAAGTTGAGGGTCATAGCCAACCTGCATTTCAGCAACCCCGCTTACGGAATCCTCCGCCGCGATGAGAAGTTTTAGCTGTGTAGGTCTGACTTCTTGGATGACCACAGCTCCCGATGGCGGCGATAGATCCACGATGATTGAATTGTGGAAAATTGGGGATTGCCAGTCCTCCCCGATTTTGATCTGCCCGTAAACGGTCACGTTGCCTTCTACTCCCTCTGGCACCTGCAGGACCGTCTCCGCCGTGTAAGCCTGCCAGGGTACCGACGAGAGATTGGAGGAGAACGATAACCGCATCTTCGTCGTCCCGTCTGGGGCGTGGATCTTGATATGTAAATCTCGTTGGTTGGTGAACTGGGCCCCATCATTGAGCTCCAACCCGTATGTGGATGGGTCAGGAGGCAGTAGCTCAATCGAGTCACTGCTCTCCACGGTTAGCCCTATTGAGCTCTTCAGTCGCACATATACCGTGCGTGTGCCCCTTCCTGGCAGCAGTGTCCAGGTCATCGTGCTGCGGAATGGCTGCCACTTCGCGTCGTGGAAATCCAGGTAGTTGGACACTTTCATCTGCTGGGCCCATCCTTCGCCGTAAATATATAGGTTGACCCGTCGGGTCATGGTGCTATACGCGTCCAGGTTGATGATCACAGGGAAGGTGTTCATTCTTGTGCCGAAGTCCTGGACCCAGTAGTGGTAATATGGGCCGCCGATTGTTCCATCTGGCAAGCGGACGTTTGCCTGATCATTGGGATCATATACGTACCCTACCCCGATCTCCTTAAGATTAGGATGAAGAAGGTTAGCCCGGTGGTGGGGACTTGCCAGCCAGGCATTTACGACATCGGCCGGTTTTGCAAAGCCGGCCGCGATGTTCTCGGCAGCGTACAGCCAGTTGGGGTAGTTCACCCGATTGATCCGATCCACCAGCGTGGATCCGTCGGATCCGACATGCCCGAAGAAGTTATTCTCCGCCATATCCCGGGCATGTGCCCGAGCTGCCTGCCGCAGCGCCTCATTAAGCTTCAACGGCGGCAATCCAGCCTGCATGCGCGCCTGATTGGTCAGCACTACCACCTCATACTCGAGGCGCGTCCAGTCCTCCGTGTCTTGAATCGCGGCTGGGCCATATGCTAAGGATCTTTGGAAACCGCTATGGCCTTGAATATCCCAACTGCCCGTGACGGGTCCGGTCACCCGACTGGGTGGTTGGGCACCGGCCACTCCACCGCCGCACCATAGCAATATAAGTAACAATACCACAGTCGCCCATTTCACCTGCCCCATCGTGAATCGCAGCTTCATAGTACAACCATCCTCTGCCAAAGCTTATCGTAGTAGTAAGGGGCCAGCGTGGCCTTCGCTTTGCTCCCGTTTTGAACTTGTCGTGGACATCTTGTAGACGCGTTGACCTGCTATGCCTTGATCCCACACTAAGTTTAAGAAGAGTTCCCCAAGAGGACAATGGTACTGAAGTTAGCTCCCAAACACTCATTATTGGAGGGCTCGAGTTGGCGCTGTCTGGTCCTGCAGATCGAGATGGCTGACCAAGACGGCATGGGAGCTGTTGATCAGGATTGGGACGGGCCAACCATCATTCCTGTGCTGGATGGCCGAGGCCCGCGATATTCGTAAGCGCGAATAACCGTTGGGTTAAGTTGGCACCACCAGTGGCAAGACTTGGCGCTGACGCCAGTAGAGTTCCCAGCCGCCGTTGAGCAGGAGCGTCTTGAGGGCGGCCAAGGCGTCACTGGTTTCCAGGCTCCAATGCATTCCTTGTTTCTTCTGGTTCGGCATGAGCACTGCCGATGTAGCGGCGCTCTTGACGGCGCTGGCCATAGTCAGGGATGTAGCCCTGGCGGGCTTGCAGATAGGCGATGAGTTGGTCGAGGGCCTTCTCGTTCTTGACTTGGGGGCAGTAGGCTTGCAGGACCTGAATGGTCTCATCGACCTGCCCACACCACAGATGGCAGTACAGGGTCTCCAGGAAAGCGGCCTCGGCCTTGCAACCGCGACAGATCATGCTGCTAAGGCCGTAGCACTTCTTGCGCAGATGATACCAGTCCAAGATCATCTGCTTATCAGGAACCTGGGCCAACAGGTCGGAGTAGAAGTTGCGTATCCAGCGGGCACCGTCGGCAATCAGGAGCAAAGAGCGATGTTGTCACAGACACAACAGGACCAACACCAGCAGGTACTGCAGAAAGCTATCCCCCCAGCCGCTCACATAGCGATAACCAGCGGCGGTAGCTACCCGCGCCGTGCGCAGATCCCAGAAGCGACGTTTCTGCGGCTTGCAAGTCAGCACTTCATCGGCGGTAGCCAGCACCTGCCCCTCTTCCAGTTCCGGTCCCAGGCGGCGCAGCACCTCCATCGAGAGTTCTTCTTCCTTCTGTCGCGCCGCCAATACCCGCTGCCAATCGCTTGGCGAGACCCCTGCCGGTGGAACCGGGTCCTCAGCGGCCATGGTCTGCTCTATCGCCGCTTGCATGGCCTTCGGCCAGGCGGCCCGTCGCCATGGCTCCTCGTGAGCCACCAATTGCGGCTGTCATTTACTCCAGTCCAGGGCTGCCAGCACCGCCTCCACTTGAGCCTGTTCCGCCTGGCGAATGATCTGGCCGTGCTGACGCACCAACGAGCGCACCGTTATCGAGGACAGCACCTGCTCCTCTTGCGGCTGCCACCCCAGCAGCCGTATTGCACTCTCAAAGGACAAAGCCTCCGGCAACAAGCAGGCCCACTCCTGCAACCCCCGAGTGATAAGCACCCCCTCGTGAGGCGGCAACATCGCATTGCCCGGCATGACGTGTCTCTCACTGCCCTGGTGATGCAACACCTGCCGACGCAGATAGATGATGCCAAACTGAGTGGCCACCTTCAGCGCTTCCCAGCCGTCAGCCATCACCTGCTCAGGGGGGAAAAAAGCTGGCGATATTGCCTCACCAGCTCCTCGTCAATCTCTTCCCATTGCGCCTCCAGCAGGTGACGCAAGATCGCCTGCCTCACCTCCTTGGCGGTGGCTTCCAAATCATCTAACGCCGTCTCGGCATTCAGAGCGCTCACATCTGTCTCCGGCATGTCGAAACCGGCCAACTCTGTCATCTGCTTCGCAGCACCATCATCCACCCGGCAGATCAATACTCGAATGCGACTCATGGCCTCCCCCTTTTTCGGTCGCTGCTCCCATGATGCCGCAATTAGCTCGACAATGCAAACCCCAACTTAACCGTAATTGTTCACTGTTAGGGTAAGAGAGATTAGCTGCGCTATATCCTCGTACACCAAGTCTCACGAAGTTGTGTGTCCTGCAGCCAAACGGGCCGAGATCTTGTTAGGCCCCACCCCCCTGTAGTCCCCCCTCCCCAATTCGCTCCGCTGGGCGTGGGAGAAGGGGGTCTGGGG
>JAGHDS010000232.1 GCA_021159845.1 Anaerolineae bacterium | reverse complement strand
GCCCGACATGTCGGGCATCATCACGTCCAATAGCACCAGATCGGGCCGCTCCGCCTCGACTAGAAGGAGTCCGCTTTCGCCGTCATGTGCTTCGCCCACCTCCCAATCTGGTTCCTGTAGAGTGATCGTCAACCGGACAGCCCTGGTGACGTCAGGCTCGTCATCGATAATGAGGATCTTCCTGGTTGCCTTCCTCACGTGCTTTCCTCCTGTTCCCTGGTCGCGATGGGGATTGTGAAGCAGAACCGGCTTCCCCCGCCGGAGCGATCCTCTACCCAAATGCGCCCGCCGTGCAATCGGACGAGTTCTCGGCAGATAAAGAGCCCGAGCCCGACGCCAGCGAGAGCCTCGTTCCCCGTGCCCACATAGAATTTGTCGAAGATGTGCTCCCTCTCCTCCGGCGGGACGCCCGGACCGACATCGGCGACGCACACCTGCACGACATCTCCAGTAACGCTCAGATACACGTCAATCACACCTCCCGGCGGGGAGAACTTGGCAGCGTTGTTGAGCAGGTTGGATAAGATCTGCTCCAGTCTTCTACTATCCGCCCAGACTTGGGGCAGATCGTCGGGCGTGTGCAAGGCGAGACGCTGCCTCCGGAGAGAGAGCAACGGGGCCATGTCATCCAGCACACGGCGCGCGAGGGAGAGGATATCCATGGCGCGAGGATGAAGCGCCACGGCCCCGGCTTCCAGCCGAGCGCTCTCCAACAAGTCGGTGATGAGCACGTCCAGCCGGGCGATATTGCGCTCGATGGTCTCGGTGATCTCTCCTTGCGTAGCTTGCGGTAGCTCCGCTAATTGCCGGAGCGATGGGGCCAGCATCTTTAGCACGGCTAACGGGGTCTTTAACTCGTGGCCAACGGCCGACAGGAACACGGAGCGTATCTCCTCGAACCGTTGCAGACGGGCGACGTGCTCCCTTTCCTGGGTGTACAGACGAGCATTGCGCAGGGCGAGACCCGCCTCCAGCGCTAGTGATTGCAAGAACGCCCGTTCGTCCTCGCTTAGCGGGTGATCCGAGCGTTGTCCGATGACCAAGATGCCCAACGTCTCCCCATCGGGCGAGCGGAGATATACGCCGGTCAGGCGATGGATGTCTCTATCGACGACGAATGGTGGCAGTGGGGTAGGCAGGGTCCTTCCAGCAGTGAAAAGCAGGTTCCAGTTGCCTATATCCGCAATGCCGGAAACAACCTCCCCTCGAGGATGACGATTGGTTGTGGAGGCGGCCACGCGCCACTGGCCCGCGTTGGGGATCAGAATTAGGCTGCAAGCCGCATCGGGTAGAGCCTTCGTGCCATCCAGGATGACTGTGAGGGTACGCTCGACGTCGAGCGCACTCTCTTCCAGATGCATGAAAATAGTGTTCAAAGCGGCAATCCGGGCCGCCGTGCGCATAGATTCCTTGTGAGCGGCATTTTCACGGTAGATCAGCTCGTTGAGAAAAACAACCAATCCCCCCACGATCAGTGAGATCATGAACTTGCTCACGATGATATAAGGGGCAAAGGGATCCCATCCTCGGGTTTGTCGAAAGATAGCCGCTCCCATCTGGAGGGCATCAACGCTGATAACCAAGGCCAGGGCCATTCGGCCGCGAAAAGCCAGTCCGATCTCGGCGATGGTAAAGAGGAACAAGATGAAGAAGAAGCTCCTATAGCCGCCCGTCAGGACGACGGCGACCGTGGATTGCAGGACGTCGCTGAGGAGCAACCATCCCGCGCTGCCGCGAGCCAGCGGCTGAGCGCGCCAGACGTAAAAGGAGATCGGCAAGTTGTACGCGGTAACGAGCAGAAGGGCCACCAGGGGGGATATGATCGTTTCGCCCTGGAACCCTTTGAACATAGATGTGATCCCGATGGCCAGGATGCTCCCCCACCGGATGAACACGAGATACTGGTCCACCCAGATGATGGGAGAACTGGTCGTCCAGCGATCCAGCCAGCTTGATATGACGGGGGCCTCGCGCTGCCGGGAAAGCGCCGGACTATTCCCTTGGCTCTTCATAGTATGCCTCGTGCTCTTTGATGTGGCTTCCTCATCTGCAGCCGATGCTGGACTTCGTGCGAAATTAGTCGGGAACTGGATCCCCAGTTTCTAGGCCTCTTATAGTCGAGGGTTCGTCCCTGGGCTGAGAGAAACCGAGGTCCTGGGAGTTGTAGCCTCCTCATCTGTACTTCTCGTATTGGCGGGAAAGCAACCAGGCCACTCCGATGATGCTCCCCAGTACGGTAAATGGATGAGCGCTGGCCCACAGCCCGGCTCGTGTTGCCCGGCGGAACCGTTCCGTCTGCACGGCCATATCCAGCGGCGGGATGGTTGGACGTTCCCAATCGAAGCCCAGGAGCCGGCTCAGAAAGTCTTGCCCCACACATCCCTCCAGACTGAAGATGTGGATGTCGCTGCTCCACCTCCTGGCCAGTCGGAGATCTCGGGCGAACTCATCCCAGTTTAGTGGTGGTGGCATGGTAATCCCTTCAATTTGAACACCACCGCCAGTGCTGCCGATGCCTATCGACTGGGCGTCCCGGGCATAGCTCCAGAGGAAGCCGGGGCCGTGCGGACGTACAAGGCTCGTGTATAACATGGCGACCTCTCGGTCCGCCGGGATGTCGATGATGCCGTAGAGTCGCTGTAGGAGGTTGGAGCCCGCGTCGCGCTCGTCCAAGACGGTGGGGAGGATATAGCTGTCGACGTGATATCCATCGGCCCGTATCTGTGCCACCAATACACTATACTCAATCT
>JAGHDS010000067.1 GCA_021159845.1 Anaerolineae bacterium | reverse complement strand
GGCGGAGAAGTTATCGCTTGGCACTGTCTCGCCGGGTGATCCGGTTCCCCAATCGAAATCGATCGTCGTCTCATCTCGGGTCAGCCGGGGAGCGCCGGTCAGGTGTCGGTTGGCCCAATATGTCCCATGCCAGCGTGGATGCTCTGTGAGCTTCTCCCACCAGACGCGGATGCGTGCGTCTGCAATGTGTTCGTAGTATTCCACGCGCAGGTCGTGGGGGCCGGCTGACAGCTCCCGTTCGGCCGTGATCTCCCGGGCGCTGCCATCGTGCCATGCGTCGATGAGCAGATCACCGTCCACGTACAGGCGCGCGCCGTCGTCTACGATCACGTGGAAACGATAGAGTCCCGCATCGAAAGAGATCGTCCGCGTCCAGCGCACGGAGAAGGAGTTGACGGGTAGGCCGCTGGCTGGGGCTCCCTGCCCCCAGTTGAAGTCGATCTTCGCATCGTTGCGTACTAGTCGTGGTGTTCCTGTCAGGTTGATGTTGTCGAAGTACTCCCCGCGCCATTGCGGGAAGTTCCCCACCTGTTTCCACCAGAACCGTATCCGAGCCGCGCCCAGATCATCGTAGTACTCGACGCGCAGGGCGTGCGTCCCGGCGTTCAATGTCCATTCCGCCGTGTAGGTGACGCCGGTCGCGTCGTGCCATTGGTCGATGATAAGTTCGCCGTCCACCCAGACGCGCACTCCGTCATCGCTGAGCGCGTAGAACTCGTAGACGCCCTCTGGGAAGTACATGGTCCGGGTCCAGCGCACGGAGAAGTAGTTAGCTGGCAGCCCGGGCGCCGGGGCCGAGTATCCCCAGTCGAAGTCGATCGCCTTGTCTGTGCGAACCAGCGCGGGTGCGCCGACGAGGCTTCGGTTGTTGTAATACTCGCCGTGCCAGCCTACGACGGTGGGCGTCGGTGTAGCCGTAGGATGAGGTGTCGGCGTCCAGGTCGGCGTAGCGGTGGGAGCCGGCCGGGTCGGCGTGGCAGTTGGCGTTGCTGTAGGAGTGAGGGTGAATGTTGGCGTTGGTGTTGGCGTGGTTGTTACCGGGATGACGTGGAAGTCCGCCGTTGCCTCCTGACCCGTCGCGGGTGACCACGCGAGCACCCGCACGCGAGGCAGCTTCATCCACCGCTCATCCGCGGGGAAGACGAAGGAGGTGGTGAAGGTGCCTGTGTCCGCTACCAGGGCGGCCGCGTAGGCCGTCTGAGGGCCTTCACCGCTCTCCGGATCCACGAGTCGGACGAAAATGGTGTCGGCCGGGCGCCAACCTTCCCCCGTCACGGTGATCCTCGTCTCGGGGCCACCTTCGGTCGGTGACAGGCGTATGGCGGGGCCGGGCGTGGGAGTGGGGCTGATCGCTGGCGTGGGCGTGATCCCGCTGGCCTGAATGATGAGCTCCGTCAGCGGGGCGCACCCCCCGATCAGGAGCACCAGGCCCAGCATGAGCAACACAAGCGTCCCATAGGCGATGTAGCGATGCCTCCATGTTTGTCGCACCTTTGTACCCCGTCGCTGCATTGCTCACCTCCCAATCATGCTCCATCCTTAAAACGCCGGGCAATTGTCAAAGGTTCCCTGCTGCGAAAAGAGAAGGGGAGGACATATATGTCCTCCCCTGGTCACACTGAATAGCGATTTCGGATCGCTCGGCCGGACTGGCTTAGTCCGCCAGCCCTTTGGAATCGTCATCAGCCGCCGCGGCTGTCCCTGGCATCGGCTTGTGGATCTCAGGCGCCTTGACGTACTTGGCGACCAGGTCCTTCGTATTGACCACATTGAGCTTCCCGAAGAAGAAGCTGAACTTCTCCTCCAAGGTCTCGCCAAACGCCTGGCGCACCGATTCCGGTAAGCCCCACCACTCCGCCTTGAAGGGGCCGAAGGCCCGCTTGCGCGTGCGGTAAAAGAATTGGGTGTCCGTGTCTCCTGGTTTGCGCTCGTCGGCGTGGTGGGTGGATAGGTACGCGTAGATCTTCTCCACGAATTCGGCCGGCATGGCCTCGTGATCATATAGCAGATTCTGGAAGCCGGTGGCCAGATGGATCTCCGCCGTCTCGGTCTCCGGGAACCTGTGGAACATCTCCTCCGGCAAGGTGGAAGCGCCATGCTGGACGGCGCCGGCCATCCCATACTCCTCGCGAGCCAGCCTCGAGAGCCGCTCCAGGGTGTCGAAGTCCAGCGCCACCCGGGCGATCGAGCCGTCGGGCAGAACGATACCGCCGTGGCTGGTGCCCGTTTGCACGCTGATCTTGCTCAGCCCGGGCAGATCACCGCCGTATGACTTCAGCGTCCGGTTGTAGCCGTCCATATAGGCGCGCAACTCCCCCTCGGTGGAGTTGTGCCCGCCCACCTCGCCGATCTCACCACCGATGGAGACGGTTACCCCCTTCGGTTGGTGCTCCCGGATGAAACGCGTCATCTCGGCAGAGAGCGTGTAGTTGAGCTTCTGCTGAGAGTCCAGGTCCTCATAGCTCAGGTCCACCAATGTCGAGGTGTCCACGTCGATGTTAAAGAAGCCGCCTTTCAGCGCCTCCAACGTGATGTCCTTGACAGCCTGTAGTTCGGCCTCGGGGTTGGACTTGTACGCGCTCGCTTTGACCTGGAAGTGATCGCCCTGGATGAAGAGCGGGCCCTCATAGCCTTCCTTGATCGCTGCTGCGATGAGCACGGATGTGTACTCAGCGGGCCGCTGGCTGGTGTAGCCGATCTCCGAGCGGGCGATCTCGAAGATGATGGCTCGAGCATCGACCTTCAATGCGGCCCGCAGTGCAGCGCGCATCATATCGTAAGCGAGGCCGCGCATATTCATGGCGGGCACCGTGAAGCCACTGCATTCGCCTCGCCCGCGAGCCATGTAGAGGTCATGGATGGAGGCCGGCTGAGCACCCAGTGCCTGCCCCATTTCCCAGATAAGCCAGCGGGCATATTCTCGTACATCATCGGCGCCAAACACCGCGTTGCGAACAAGGGTATCGATGGCCTTCTCGCGCAGCGCCTGGCGATCCTGAATGGACACCTTCCCATCGTCACTCACATCGACGATCCCGTTCAGGGAAGTCTTCAACTCGTAAACAGATTCATGAATCATGCGACGCTCCTTTCCCCGACACGTATTGTAAGTTATCGACAACCTGGCCAGATCGACCATCGGTCAGAGATCTATGGCCTGACATAGCGCATCGACCCGGGAGGACGATGCGCTTCGAGCTGTCATTATAACGATGTTGGAAGGAATCGTCAACGCGGTTTGTCATGAGAAGAAGTTTTCGATATTCTAATCCGCCTGGCATATATGGCTGTGTATACTGAAGTATCCCTCAGCAAAGGGCGTCTCATGGGCGGCTCGATGATCTGGGATGGGGCGTTGCTCCCAACGTTCGTTGGCGCGATCCCAGACGGCATGTTACACTCTGGATAGCTCAGCCGGTGACATGCGCCTTTTTCCCGCACAAGGTTCGTTGTGGGTTGCTGAATGCTCATCCATCCTTTGTCGGCTGCTGGGAACGCTCAAGGGGATATGTAGGGAATTGTTCCCGTCTGGCTCGGGGCTCCACTGTAGAGGTTCGGCGCGGTTGTTCCCCGGACCGTTAATGGGGCCCGATGGGCTCCCGCTCCGTTCGATCACCCGGCAGTCAACCTGCTGCAAGGAGGTTTCCCTTATGACGAGATCTACGCTGGGCAGCCATATCATCACGCAAGTGGCTATCGTGGTGCGTGATATCGAGGCGAAGGCGCGCGCCTTTGCCGATGTCTTCGGACTGGAGATGCCGGAGATTCGCCTGACAGCTCCCGCGGAGGAGACCCACATACGCTATCGGGGAGAGCCCACTCCTGCTCGCGCCAAGTTGGCCTTCTTCCGCACGGGACCGATCTCCCTGGAGTTGATCGAACCCGTCGATGGCCCCAGCACCTGGCGCGAATTCCTGGACACCCACGGTGAGGGGATTCACCACATCGCCTTTGAGATCGAGAATATGCAGGAGGCGATCTCGTTCTTGGAGGGTAGAGGTATGACGACTGTGCAGACGGGTGAGTTCACGGGGGGACGTTACGCCTACATTGATGCCACCGAGAAGTTGGGGGCGATTTTGGAGCTGTT
>JAGHDS010000473.1 GCA_021159845.1 Anaerolineae bacterium | reverse complement strand
GGTTTTACCTGGATAACAGGCTCTTGTTAGAAGGGCCAGACCTGGAGGGGCTTAAGTGGCTTTACGGCGCGGGGTATAAGGTCAGTGTCTCTGCTCGACACGTAAACGCCCAGGTATACGGGGACGCCGCCGTGCTCACGCTGTATATCGATGGGAGCGTAGCACATCCAGATGGAACAGTATACAGAGGCACCTGGCGCTACTCGGCGACCATGATCAAGCAGCAAGATGGCTGGAAGATCGTGCACTACCACGTCTCGCCGCTGACGTCCTCGGCCACGGTGACGCACGCACAGCCCGTGTGAAACGTGAAAAAGGAACCCGCAAAGGGAGATAACGGCTCGGCCCGCTCCTTGAGTGGATGATAGCCTTTGCCTCCTCCCTCAATTTCGGGGGAGGAGGCGCCAGTCGCCGGTCGCTAGTTGGTTCATCTTCGGGACGATGGGCAGCGACGGGAGATCTTAACGCTGCACCTCCTGGTATTCGCGCACGTCGAACATGTCTCGCAGCGCGTCCCCCAGAAAGTTGATGCTGAGCACGGTAATCATGATCGCCAGGCCGGGAAATACGCCCAGCCACCATGCTCGGGAGATGAACGTCCGCGCGTCGCTCAGAATCAGCCCCCACGTCGGCGTGGAAGGCTTGACCCCCAACCCTAGAAAGGATAGGCTTGCCTCGGCCAGAATGGCGTAGGAGACGCTCACCGTGGCCTGTACGATGATGGGCGCCGTGGCATTGGGCAGGACATGGCGCAGCAGGATGCCCACGTTGGAGACCCCAACAGCGCGAGCGGCCATCACATACTCCTCCTCCCTGATGGAGAGCACCATGCCGCGCATGACGCGGGCGAAGTCATCCAGGAACGCCAGTGCGATCGCCACGATGACGTTCGCCAACCCGGTGCCGAAGACGGCCACCAGGTAGACAGCGATGATAAAGTTCGGGAACGCCCATTGAAGATCAATATAACGCATGATCAGGTTATCGATCCAGCCGCCGTAGAACCCGGCCAGCAACCCCATTAACACACCAACCACCATAGCCAGCGATACCGTGATCACGCCGACCGAGAGCGACACCCGGGCGCCATAGATGATACGGCTCAGCAAGTCGCGGCCCAGGTCGTCTGTCCCTAGCAAGTGCGCGCCAGAAGGAGGAGATAGGAATTCAAAAGCTTGGTCGTTGGGATCGTAGGGGGCAACATAGGAAGCGAACACAGCTGCCACGGCCATCACTACCAGGACGATCAGTCCGATCAACGCCTTTTTGTCTCTCCAAAGGTATCGAAGCCATGGACGCCGGCGGCGAGGTGCGATGAGCATGGCCTCCGCCGCATCTTTGGGCTCCACTCCGGTTACAATGTCCACTGCACGAGCCATTCCTCATCCCTCACTCATAGCGAATCCGAGGATCAATCACCGTGTACAGGATATCTACCAACAGGTTTGTGAACACAAAGATCACTGAGACTACCAGGATCGCCCCCTGAACAACCGGGTAATCCCGATTCAGAATGCCCTGAATCAACACACGGCCCAACCCCTGGATGGCGAACACATTTTCCACGATCACCGTGCCGGACATCAGCAGCGCGAAAGCGATGCCCATTACGGTTACCACGGGGATCAGAGCGTTCTTGAGCGCGTGGACGAAGATGACAGTCCGTTCCTGTAGCCCCTTTGCCCGGGCAACCTTGATGTAGTCCGTCTTTAACACTTCCAACATGGCGGAGCGGGTCATGCGAGCGATAATCGCTGAGAAGGGGGTGCCAGCAGCGATGGCTGGCATGAGCAGATGGGAGAACCACGGCCAGAAACCTTTCGACAAGGGCACGTAGCCAATGGCGGGTAGCCAGTGCAGGCGCACAGCGAAAACGATAATGAGCAAGATCCCCATCCAGAAGTCCGGCATGCTAAGGCCCAGGAAAGCCGCCAGGGTGAATATATGATCGAGTAACGAGTGCTTCTTAACCGCCGAGATGATGCCAGCCGATATGGCCAGGACTAGAGAGGCGATGAACGCCAATGATGCCAAAGCTATTGTCCGGGGAAACGCCTCCCGTATAATCTGGCTGACCGCCTGATTGCTTCCATAAATCGAGTTTCCCATGTCGCCCTGGAACAGCCGTCCAAACCATAGAAGATATTGGATATAGGTTGGGCGGTCTAAGCCGAGTTTATGTCGCAATGCCACGGCCGCCTCAGGATCCACATCCGCCAGCATCGCCTGGAATGGATCACCGGGAACAGCTCGCAGCATGAAGAAGACAAGCGTGGCTACCGCCCAGACCACCACCAAAGCATAGAACGTGCGCTTGACGATGTACCTGGTCATCTCACTCCTTCATCCGTCTCCTCGAGGCGATGTCGTCGTGGTTTGCGGCGGACCCCCGGGCCCGCCGCAAACCAATCATATCTGAATATCTCGGTGGAATCGATCTCAGTCCAGGGTGACCCGATCCAGGTCGACGAGCCCAGGGATACGGCTCTCGTCTGGATAGTACACCTCTTTGCGATAGACCAAGATATCCATCGGATGGAACAGGAACGCCGCCGCCACCTTGTCCGACGTGATCTTATTGGCTTTCTGGACCAGCTCCTTGCGGCGATTGAGATCTACCTCCACGCGCTCCTGCTCGACGAGGTCATCCACTTCCTTGTCCGAGAAGAACCCGAAGGGCATTTTCTCCTTGTCCCGCTTGGGCCCGTTGAACTTGGAGCTCGTCTCCATCCAGTCAACCAGGGCGTCATCCGGGTCGTAATCTCCGCCGCTACCAACGCGCAGCAGGTCGAAGTTCATGCTGTCGAAGTGTTCGATCAGGACAGGGAAGTCCTTGATGTCCAACTCGACGGTGATGCCCAGGTTCTTCTTCAGGATATCGACGATGATCTCCCCCTCGCGCTTGCCAGCCGGGGTTACCATCAGCTTGAGCGTGGGGAAGCCCTTTCCGTCCGGGTATCCTGCCTCAGCCAGTAAGCGGCGGGCCTCCTCGGGATCGAAGCGCTGCTCGCTGGTCTCGTTGATCGAGGTGTCGAAGTAGAAGCGCATGGCTGGGTTGACCGCTCCGAAGGCCGGCTGGCCTCGTCCAAACAGGGCACGCTTGATGAAGTCGTCGCGGTCGATCGCCTTGGCGATAGCCAGGCGCACCATGAAGCCTTTCTCCTTCTTCAGCTCCTCGATCGGCTTATTGAAGTCGGTTACCTTGTACGGATCGCGCCACGGGTTGATCCACAATGCCTGGAAGCCCGGCCCGGTGATCTGGGAGACGACCAAGTCCGGGTTGGAGACGAAACGATCAATGAGCTCGGCCGCGGGTGGATTGCCACCGATCAGTTGGATATCGCCGGCCTCGATGGCAGCTGCCAGCGGCTCCGGTTCTGGGATTGGGGTGATGACGACCTTATCCAGCTTGGGACGCTCCGGATCGTAGTAGTTCTCGAATCGCTCCAGCACGACTCCCTGCCCCAGTTGGTGTTGCACGACCTTGAAGGGGCCAGTGCCGACTGGCATCAACCCATACTTTTCGGGTCCCATCTCCTTCAGCGCCCGACGATTAACGATGGTCATAGCGCGGCCACTGGAGCGCTCCAGCGTCTTCACCAACAGCGATGCCTGGGGCTTAGCCAGGACGATCTTCACCGTGTAGTCGTCGATCTTCTGAACGTCCACAATGTTGGCAAGGGCTCGAGAGTGGATCGACTGGTTGGGGTCTTTGGAGCGATTGTAGGTAAAGATCACATCGTCGGCTGTGAAGGGATCGCCATTGTGGAAGGTTACTCCCTGCCGGAGGTGGAAGGTCCACTCCAGGCCGTCTTCGGAGACATCCCAGTCCGTAGCCAGGTCACCCTCGGCCGTGAGATCGGGGTTGATATGTGTGAGCCCACCCAGCACGTTGGACGCGATCTGGAACTCCAGTACTTGGCTGATCTGAGCTGGGTCGAGTGTTTGGATCTCCCCAGTTCCTGCCCAGCCGCATTTCAGCACGCCTCCCGCTTTCGCTTGAGTAGCCGCAGCCTGTGGGGCAGTGCCTGCTTGCGGCGTCGCAGCAGGAGCGCACGCCACGAGCACATCCGAGAGCGAAAGTAGACCTGCCGCCGCCATCAGCCGTAGGACGGTGCGCCGACTCAATTTGGGGCCGCGCAGATCCGATCGGCTAAGGCCAAATAGCGGATCTTTAGGGTCGAAGTCATAAGCCCATTCTAACTCCTCGCGGGCATGCCTGTTAAACCGATGCCACATGATTCGCCTCCTCTCGTTTTTCCTGGGCAGAGCAGCTTTGCCATAACAAAAAGACAGCGGAGATCATTCGCTTTCAGGCTAAATGAATGAACCCCGCTGTCCATCCACACCAGGCCTGGATGTAGGCACATCACTTGAGCATGCTTCCTATAGTGCCATTGTATCCGTCTGATCTACTTTGTCAACCCGCTTGTCGCGGTGATTACCCACATCTCACCGCGGAGTCGCGGGGAGCGCCGAGGAGGAAGGGAAAAAAGAGAGTTCCTCTGCGTCCTCGGCGTCTCTGCGGTGGAGAAAGACATGTTAAGCATACATATCGCACTTATGGGTAATCACCGCACAAAATACCGTTGACTTGGCGCGGGCATTATGATATATTTTCAAATGAAACGTTCACTTTGTTGTCCTTAGTTCGCGGCTGAGGGCTCCGCCGACGAGAACGGCGTGTTCTTTCTCCTCGAGCCTGTCCCCAGTGTTCACACCGTATTCGTCCGCAACTCCCACAGCCTGACGGAACTGGCAAGAGGTATCTGGAGAGTCCCGAAAAGACTACAGAGGGGCATTACGGGCAGTTCGTCGCGTTTAGGGGATGCCGGCGCGGACGGTCGGGTGGCTGTGCTCAACCCCGCTTGTTGATCATCTCCTTTGACCGATCATCAGGCAAGTTGGCCTCTCGTCGTTAGGGGCTATCGTGCCTTCGTGGGGATACCACGGACTATGGGAACGTACGGTCGCGGGGGGACTCCTCACCTTTCATTCGCCGTCCGTCGTCGTATTCAAACTCAAACCTTTGGGGGGATAGGCGGAGGTGCAACATGAGACACAAAAGACGCGTCTGGTTGGCGGTTCTGGCTGCGGCGCTGATTCTGTCGGGGCTGGTGATCCTGTCAATGGCATTCCCCGTCGAGGCACAAGGAGGGTGGGGCACTGAGTGTGTGGATTGCCCCAAGAACTTCTATAACATGACCGACCGCAGCCTGGCGTTGGACGGGGCTGGACATCCTCACATTGCCTATGGGAGAGACCATCTCTATCACGCCTATCACGACGGTACTGCGTGGCACTACGAGACCGTGGATGCCTCTCCTGGCGTTGGCCAATATACGGCTCTGACACTGGACGGCAGCGGCTATCCCTATATCAGCTACTATGATAGTACCAACGGTGATCTGAAGTATGCCTACGAGGACGGTACCGGCTGGCATATTGAGACGGTGGACAGCGGAGGTGGTGTCGGCTGGTACACATCTCTGGTGCTGGATGGTAGTGGCTATCCCCACATCAGCTACTATAATGATACCAACGGTGATCTGAAGTATGCCTATGAGGATGGTACCG
>JAGHDS010000114.1 GCA_021159845.1 Anaerolineae bacterium | reverse complement strand
TCCTCCAGCCGATTGCCAGTGATCTGGAAGATCCGATCCTCCCCAATGTACTCCTTAAGCCACTCAACCTCTTCTGTCGCCCGACGGTCCATCAAGTTATACGCCCGATGAATCGGGTTATGATCCTTGTCCACCATCACCAAGGAAGGCAGGGCGGAAGAAAGGGCAATCCCCCGCACCTCTTTCGGATTCACGCCGGACTGCTCGAGGATATCCCGGATGAGACGACACGCGATCTCCCAATAGAGATGAGGATCGTGCTCCGACCAACCGGGATGCTCATGGATAAAGGGGTACTCCTCGAAAGCAAAGCCTAAAACATTGCCCTGAGTATCGATGATGCTTGCCTTCGCACCACCCGTGCCGTAATCCATGCCGATGAGATAATCAGCCACGATGTTCCCTCCCAAAGCCTGTACTGCTGTGAGGTCGTCCAGGTTGCCCGATGGCACCGCACTACGTATCGGATGTAGGGATAATCCTGCAGCGTATCACAAGGTGAGGGTGTCAGAAGCGACTTGCCTTCGCGGCCGCGCGACCATCCTCGAAACCCGCGAGGGACAGCGCTTGCTCGCCCTTAACATCCTATAAGGGGAAGGCAGGAGGTTGTCGAGAACGCGATGCAGAGGCTGAAACCAAACGAGCGCTTTTACATTCCCTCGCTTATGGTGAACAATTGATCACTATCAATCATTCGTTCATAATTATAACCGCATAGATCGAGGGATGTCAAGAGCGAATTTGACCGGATGCACCTTAATTTAGCGGTGAATTACGAGTACAGGCACTGTAAGAGATGCCCAAGCGGACCGTGAGAGCACACGGTGGAGCGGCTCACCCCAAGCATACCTCGCTCGCCACAATGCTACCAACACAAAAGTCCCCCGGCTTCTCGAGGGAGCCGAGGGACCCAGGCCTCACACCGTCAAACTCTCACCCCACCGCCAGCTGGCTCTTCGACTGGCACCGGAATGAACCGGCGTAGACCCACTCGCGAGAGCTTGCCGAGGACATCCCGGAATACGTGTGAGTTCCGAAATCTCAAGCACCCACTTGCCGATAAACCGCCAGCGTCATCTGTGCCACACGTTGCCACGAGAATTTAGCAGCCTGCCCCAGGCTCCGCCGACTCATCTCCTCTCGCCGGGCGGCATCGCCCAGGAGCGACACAATCGCCATCGCCATCCCCTCTACACTGGTCGGGTCCACCAGATAAGCCGCGTCACCCGCGACTTCGGGCAAACTGGGACGGTTGGAGCACAGGACAGGAGCGCCACAGGCCATCGCCTCCAGGACGGGCAGGCCGAACCCTTCGTAAAGCGATGGGAAAATGAAGAGATCAGCACCGCTATACAGCGCCGGGAGCGCGGCCTCGGCGACGGGGCCAAGGAATCTCACGCTGCCACCCACGTCAAGTTCATGGACGCGCCTCCTGGCTTGAGGATAGCGTTCGTCCCACATCCCGGCGATCACCAATGTCCACCGACCAGCCGCGGCACTCATACGCCTGGCCAGAGCCCAAGCCTCTACCAGTCGCACGAGGTTCTTGTGCGGCCTATTGCTGCCCAGATAAAGAGCGTACGGCTGTGACAGCCCCATCCGGGCGACGAGCGCCTCAACGATGGCTGGAGGCTGCGGCCGGAAGCGCGCGGCGGGAGCCAACGGGATCACTGAGACTTTACTCGCGGGGACGTGGAAGTGACGCTGTAGATCATCGCGCGTCGCCGTGGAGATGGCGATGACATGCCGGGCTACGCGCAGTGCCCATCGCATAAGATATGGGAAAAGCCATCTAGCCCGGGAGGATGCCGCTTCGGGGTACAGGAGGGGGATCAAATCGTACACAGTGAGGATAACGGGCACCCCCGGCCAATATGGCATAGCGAAGTACGTACTGTGGTATATGTCCGCCAGAGATCGGCGCAGCGCCGCCCGGACCTCCCACTGCTGGCGCAATGTAAAAGGGCCACCGTTTACCTGAAACGTCGGGGCGCCGGGCAGGGGTCTCGTCTGGGGTGTGACAAGCGCGGTGACCCCCTCCCCTGGCTGTAGCAATCCTGGCAACGCATCCAGCAGGTTGGAGACGTAGCGGCCAATCCCTGGAAAGTGCGGCGTCACCGTACGCGCATCGATTATGACATGCATGGCCTGGCGCTCACAGCTCATCCCCTAGCGGCCCCAACAGCGCCCGAATGCGCGCCACGACCATGTCCAAGGCAACCTCATTGAACCCACCTTCCGGGATGATGATGTCCGCGTAACGCTTGGAGGGTTCCACAAACTCCAAATGCATGGGACGAACCGTGCTCAAATATTGCTCGATGACGGAGTCCACGGTTCGACCGCGCTCCTTGATATCCCGCTGTAGACGGCGGATGAAACGCAGGTCGGGGTCCGCATCCACGAAGATCTTAATATCCATCAAGTCCCGCAACACAGGCTCTGCGAAGATCAGGATGCCCTCCACCAAGATCACCGGCTCGGGATTGACGCGTCGGGTCTCAGGACGACGGGTATGGGTCGTGAAGTCGTAGATGGGAACGTCCACAGGACGTCCGGCTTGCAGCTCCCGGATATGCTGAGCCAACAACGCACTGTCCAAAGCATCGGGATGATCGAAGTTGAGGTGAAGGCGTTCCTCGGGTGGCACGTTACTAGCATCATGATAGTAGGCATCATGTTGCAGATAAGCAATGCGATGCCACCCCACGCGATCCAGAATCGCATTAGCGATCGTGGTCTTGCCGGCGCCCGTGCCGCCAGCGACGCCAATGGTAATCGCCCGGTTACGCGGAGTAACACCATGAGCGCTCATCTTTCCTGTGCTTCCCCCGAGCTCGGCCAGGTCCACGCCTGCCAGGCTAAAGCGATCAACGTCACCGCCAGGAGCAATCTCTGCCCCGGGACACCTAACGCATAGCACCCTAATTTCCATTGGTTGTAAATGAAGACAAAAGCAAGCCCCCCCGCTGCCAGAGCCGCTAACACCGAGGCCATGAGCGCCAGGCGCGGCAAAGAGCCACGCCAGCCCAGGGCCAGGGCGGCGTAGCCCAAGCACACAAGCACGCCACCCAACAGCACGATAAGTGCCCCGGGATCATGCGCGGCTGTGAGCACAACGGACCGCGTGAGACGCAGGATGTACCGGGCATTCCCAACCGTCAGCGTTGTATCGGTGGTGACGAACCAGCTAGCCACAGGAGCTCCCTGGCCGGCCTGGAACGCCTGCACAAGGATGGCAGGCCCACTATTGGGGTCATCCGGCAGGTGATCGAAATTGACCAGGCGAAAGGCCAGGTCGCGATCGGGGACGGTGAACCCGCTCTCCATCTGGAGGCGAGGGAACGCCAACACAATCCGCTCAGCCGGCTCATCCCTCGTAAGCGGCTGAAGCCGGAGCGCCTTCCCAGCCCCTGCAAATTGAGCTGTATGCCCCTGATGGGCATACGCTCTTGCACCTCGGCGGCATCCTTCCGGCTCGATGGGATGGGGTCAGCTTCCATCCGACGGGGGAGATGCCTGCCGTCATCATCACGGGGCAGACAGGGGCGGGGAAGGCGCTTTGCCGCGCCTTCCAGCATCATGGAGACT
>JAGHDS010000147.1 GCA_021159845.1 Anaerolineae bacterium | reverse complement strand
GTCTACGAGATTGGCTAAACGGCCTGACAGCGGATGACCTGGTCATTTGCCTGATCTCCGGAGGCGGGTCGGCGCTATTGCCCGCTCCGGCCGATGGGATCACTTTGGAGGACAAGCAGACCCTCACGGATCTGTTGTTGCGCTCTGGAGCGACGATCAACGAGATCAACGCGGTGCGCAAGCATTGTTCTGCCCTTAAGGGGGGACAACTCGCTCGCCTGGCTGCTCCAGCCACAGTCATCACGCTGCTGCTATCTGACGTGGTGGGCAGCCCCCTGGACGTGATCGCCTCCGGTCCCACGGTGCCGGACACCACGACTTTCTCTGACGCGTATGATGTGTTAGAGCGTTATGGCGTGCTCAAGCTGGCGCCTCGCTCGATTGTGGAGCGGCTACGTCGCGGAATGGCAGGAGAGATCCCGGAGACGCCCAAGCCTGGGGATCCGTGTTTCGACCGCGTGCAGTACGTGATTGTAGGAGACAATCGCGCGGCCGCCCAAGCCGCAGCGAAACGCGCTCAGGCGATCGGCTTTTCGGCCTTGGTCTTGACCACGTTCGTCGAAGGCGAGGCGCGAGAGGTCGCCCGGGTATGCTCCGCTCTGGCAAAGGAGGAAGCGCGAATGAACGCCCCGTGGCCTCGCCCGGTTTGCCTGATCCTGGGCGGGGAGACGACTGTCACGGTGCACGGGCGAGGGAAGGGTGGGCGGAATCAGGAGCTGGCCCTGGCGGCTGCCCTGGCGCTGGATGGCTGGCCGGATGTGGCGATAGCCAGCCTGGGTACCGATGGCACGGATGGGCCCACCGACGCGGCGGGAGCTGTGGCCACCGGCGAAACGCTAAAAGCAGGGCGAGCTTTGGGGCTGGACGCGGCCGCAGCATTGGCTGACAACGATTCCTATCGATATTTCTCCGCCCTGGGCGACCTCATCATCACCGGGCCCACAGGGACCAACGTGAACGACCTGACCTTCGTTCTCGCCTGGCCCCCTGCTGGAGCCCCCGATTCCCGAATCTCTGACGAGGCGGGTGCGAGATGAAGTTGGATGTGAAAAGGGCCTTGGAGATCGACACCGATCTGGTGACGCGTATCCTGACGGAGTTCGTGCGCGAGGAGCTGATGAAGGTCGGCTACACGCGAGCTGTCGTAGGGGTGTCCGGTGGCATCGACTCGGCGTTGTCGTGCACCATTGCCGCCCGGGCGTTAGGGCCGGAGAACGTGCTGGCTGTGCGTATGCCATATCGGACCTCTAGCCCGGCTAGCCTCTCCGACGCGCAACTTCTCATCGACCAGCTAGGCGTGCCCAGCGAGACTGTGGACATCACGCCTATGGTGGAGCCGCTGTTCGAACGATTTCCCGACATGGATCATCGCCGACGCGGCAACGTCATGGCGCGCCAGCGGATGATCGTCCTCTACGACCTATCCGAGGCATGGCACGGGTTAGTGGTTGGCACAGGCAACAAGACGGAGATATTGCTGGGTTACACCACGCTCTACGGTGACTCCGCCTGCGCCGTGAACCCCATCGGCGACCTGTATAAGACCCAGGTACGTCAGATGGCGGCTGCTTTGGGCATCCCGGAGCCGATCCGAACGAAGCCTCCTTCAGCGGATCTGTGGCCCGACCAGACCGACGAGGGGGAAATGGGGTTCTCCTATGACCTGGTGGATCAGGTGCTTTTCTTACTCTTCGACCGTGGGTATACGATCGACGAGGTCGTAGACTTGGGAGCAGACCGGGCTTTCGTCGAGCGGGTTTGGCGCATTGTGCAGAGAAACCAGTATAAACGCGTGACGCCGATCATTGCCAAGCTCAGCGGGCGCACGATCGGCCGCGATTTCCGTTATGCTCGGGATTGGGGCGTTTGATCCCCCACCCCGGTTGGGAAAAGAACTGAGGCTCCTGGGCCCGACAGGAACGGATGGGCCAGGAGCCTCCCTTTCTCCCCCTCGTGCGCGTTGAGGGTCATCGCTACTTCCCGGATTACTTGATCTCGACAGTGGCGCCTTCCGCCTCCAGCACCTTCTTGGCTTCCTCCGCCTGCTCCTTGGGAACGCCCTCCAGGACTGTTACGGGCGCGCTCTCGACGAGGTTCTTGGCCTCTTTCAACCCCAAGGTGGTAAGCTGGCGCACGGCCTTGATGACCTGGATCTTCTTGGCGCCGATCTCCTTCAGGACAACATCGAACTCTGTCTTTTCCTCTTCCGGCTCGGCCGCTGCGGCAGCGCCGGGCATGGCTGCCACCACGGGAGCAGCCGCACTCACACCAAAGCGCTCCTCCAGCTCTTTGACCAGTTCCGCCAGTTCCAACACCGACATCTGCTCGATGGCGCTGATGATTTCTTCCTTCGTCATTTGTTCCCTCCTCGGTCTATGATCGTGAAAGTTCTCTAGTCAACCAACACACACCTGTCCCTTCTCGGGACATCGGTAGTACAGTCGGCTTATTAAGCGGCAGCCTCTTCCAACTGACGCCGTCGTGCATCCAACACGTTGACAAATCCACGCAGGACTCCGCCCAACACGTTGACCAGCCCACTGATCGGCCCTTGCATACCCGCCAGCACCTGGGCCAACAAGACATCGCGCGGGGGTAGACCAGCCAGCTGCTTGACCTCATCGGCGCTGAGGATCTGATCTCCCAGTAACCCACCGCGAATCTGCAGAATGTCGGACGAGTCGGCGAAGTCCTTGATGGCCTTAGCCGCGGGGCCAAAGTCGCTGAAGCAATACCCGACGGCTGTGGTGCCGGCCAGCATGTCCTCCGGCACAGGCTTTCCCGCCTCCTGCAGCGCCCGGCGAAACAGCGAGTTCTTCGTTACCTGTAGCTGCGCGTCATGGGGCGAGAGCGAGCGCCGTAGCTCCTGCATCTGCTTCACAGTGAGGCCACGGTAATCCGTGATGATGATCATCTCGGCCCGGCCGATCTTATCCAGATAGTCGGCCACGAGCTCTTGTTTCTTCTGCCTTGTGATGGCCAAATGCGTTCACCTCCTTCCTCGGTGGAATGCGCTGGCAGCGAAGCAAAGAAAAAGCCCTCGTGCCGGCCGACACGAAGACTCAGAGAGTCTCGCCTGGTCTCTGTATGCGACAGGAGACCAGACGCCTGGATTCCTCCGAACGTTCGCCTCGGCAGGCCCCGGCAGGGATTAAGCGACAAAGTCGCGCCTGCTGTCTTCAGCGCTCAGTTCTTTGCTAGCTCGGTTGTCGTTTACATCGCTTTCATGGCGGCCACCTGCGTCGGGTCGAGCTTGATGCTAGGCGCCATCGTGGCCGTCAGATAAGCCTTGCGAATGTATGCCCCCTTAGCGGCTGCTGGCCGGGCCCGATTGATCGCGTCGATTAGAGCAGCCATATTCTCCAACAGGTGTTCCTTCTCAAAGCTGACCTTACCGATGGGGACATGAATGTTGGCCGTACGATCCACGCGAAACTCGACACGCCCCAGCCGCGCCTCTCGGATCACGCGAGGAAGATCATCCGGCTGCACGATCGTATCCGCCTTGGGGCTGGGCATAAGCCCACGCGGGCCCAGGATACGTCCCAGCCGCCCGACCTTCCCCATGACCTGCGGCACAGCAATCGCGATATCGAAATCCAACCAGCCGTTCTGGATCTTCTGGATCAGCTCATCGCTGCCCACGTAATCCGCCCCAGCCTCCTCAGCGATACGGGCAGCCTCTCCCTCAGCGAAGACCAGAATACGAGTGCGCTTGCCAGTCCCGTGGGGAAGGACCACGACGCCACGCACCTGTTGGTCGGCGTGGCGGGGATCAATCCCCATGCGGAGATGCATCTCCACAGTACCATCGAAATTGGTGTAGGAAATCTTTTTGAGCAGGTCGACGGCCTCCTCCGGCGAATAAAGCCGATTGGGGTCGACCAACGCAGCTGCCGCTCGATACTTCTTACCTCGTTTTGGCATATCATCACTCCTGGGTGGTATTAGCGGGGAGCATCCCCTCCCACGGCCGGAGGCCGCTTCTCCTATCCTTCGACGACCTGGATGCCCATGCTGCGCGCCGTGCCCTCGATCATGCGCATGGCCGCCTCGATGTCATTGGCGTTCAGGTCCTTCATCTTCTGTTCCGCGATCTCCCGGACCTGAGCCCGGGTGACTTTCCCCACCTTCTGCCGATTGGGCTCCGAGGATCCCTTGTCAATTCCGGCGGCCTTCTTCAGCAAGTCAGTAGCTGGCGGCGTCTTCAGAATAAACGTGAATGACTGGTCCTGGTAGACGGTAATCTCCACGGGGACGATGTTGCCAGCCATAGAGGCCGTGCGTGCGTTGTATTCCTTGCAGAAGGCCATGATATTGACGCCATGTTGACCTAGAGCTGGCCCTACAGGTGGCGCCGGGTTGGCCTTGCCTGCCGGGATTTGCAATTTGATGATCGCTTTAACTTTCTTAGCCATCCGCCGTCTCCAAATAGATTAAACGTTGCTTCGCTCGTCTCGCGACTATTGACTATTGTTTCTCCAATTGTAGGAAATCGACCTCGACGGGCGTCTCGCGATTGAAGAAGGAGACCATCACGCGAGCCTTTCCCTTCTCCGGATAGATCTCGTCCACGATGCCGTGGAAGTCGGCAAACGGCCCCTCGATGATCCGCACCCTCTCGCCCGGGCGGAAGTCGACCTGGATCTTAGGCTCTTCCTCCTCGATACGCTTCATGATGCGCTCGACTTCTTCGGGCTCCAGGGGAGTTGGCTTATTACCCATCCCGACGAAGCCAGTCACGCCTGGCGTGTTGCGCACCACGTACCAGGAATCTTCGTCCATCACCATCTCGACCAGGATATAGCCGGGGAAGACACGACGCTCGACGATGCGCCGTTGGCCATCCTTGAGCTCGATCTGTTCCTCGGTGGGGACGACGACCTGGAATATCTTATCCCCTCCCTGGTCACGCATGGACTCAGCACGATGCTCAAGGTTTTTCTTAACCTTGTTCTCCATGCCGGAGTAGCTGTGGACGACGTACCAGCGCGCTTTCTTGCGCAACTCCGCCCTGGGGTCTTCCTCTGCCTCTTCAGTGGCCTCGACCTCGCTCTTCCCCTCCTCGGCGGGCGCGCTTTCCCCTCCCTTGGCCGTCAACTCCTCCGCGGGGGCTTCTGCTTCGTCTTCCTCGGCAGGGCGCGGTACCGTATTCTCCTCTTCCATTATCTCATTCGGCTTCAGCTCGTCCGTCATAATGCCCCTTCAGCCCACAATCAGGC
>JAGHDS010000231.1 GCA_021159845.1 Anaerolineae bacterium | reverse complement strand
TGATCAACACCTCCCGTTCAAAGGTCGCTCTCGTCGACGCTATCGGCCCACCAGTCGGCCCATGAGTGTGCATCCGAGGGCAAGTAATGTCCAGTCCAGCGTCCATCCGCCCTGCGGCTGAGGATGTTCACCTGTCCTGCCCGGCGGGCATCATCGGTTAAGTGGAGCCCCTCCGTGATCATCCCTTCCGATAACCTGGCATCCACGCTGCATCCTGTCAAACCCAAGGCATCCAGGGTGTGCAGCATGTGGGCGTCCACGGAAGGCGTGACCAATGGCACCCAGACGGCATTCAGTCCCGCCGCGCGCAGAGCGCCATTGCCCATTGCCATGAACTCCCTCGCTGGTGGCTCGGGGGCGAGATGGCCAAAAGCCCGCGTCGTCGTGTCGATGTCCTGGACATGGTAAACGGCGCGTAGGTCGGCGATGGATACCTGGCCTGGGGCAACCTGTTTAGCTTCATCCAGCGTGGCATATGTCAAGTAACAGGAAGGATGGCGCAATGCCAGGATACGACTCGCCATTCCTGCCGCGCCCATAGCGATCGCAATGGTCGGCGTGTAAGCCTTCCGCAGCACTCGGAACACAGGGACCATATCACTTGCCTGGTGGGACATTCCCACCAGCTTCACGATGTCGGCTCCGCTCGCCGCTAGATCATCGTACATGTCCGAGAAATCGGTGGGCATTCGCTCGAAGTCGTGGCGGGAGACGATCAGCTTTGTGTGCCCGCGATCTACATCCGCTACCATGTGTACGGCGTCCCACTCAACGTCCACGTGTTCGGCGCCCAGCTCCATAGCCTGCAAGAGCGCGCGGATGCGCTGCGATTCGTCCCCCTGGAATCGGCCCCCTTCCCGCTTCGGCCGATTCGTGATGATGACCGGGCAGGGGCGATGACGGAGCAATGTCGGCAAGTCGTATTCGTTCATGAGGTCCAGGCGTATCTCGGCCGCGTCGGCCGCCCGGGCGACCTGATCCATCGCCCAAAGCGCTTCATCGGTGTCACGCGCGCCGATCGACACAGCGATCAGTGGTCTTGCCATCTCCTACCCTCTTCCACGAGCGGTGCGCGACAAGGGCGAGCACGAGCGCGCCCAGCAGTGCCCAGACGACATCGAGCCACTGAGCCGCGCGCCATCCACCCCACATAACCGCGTTATCTCCTCGCTTGGCCTGGATCATCCAATCGCCGATGCCGTACACGACCGCGTAAGTTCCCAGAAGGGTGCCTGGGGATAACCGGTGCTTTTTGAGAAAGAGCAGGATGCCAAGCGTGGATAGGCTGAGCAGGATGCCGAGAGCCTGAGTGGGCCAGCGCCACGCGAGCTGGCCGTATAGATCGGGCCAGTATGCCAGCCAGGGGCTATGACCCGCGCTCTCCGGCTGGCCGTACGCGGCCCCGATCAGCAGACATCCCATCCAACCCAGCGCACTGGCCAGGGCAACGGGTGGCGCCAGGTGGTCCCCAAGCTGAAGCGTTCTCGTCAGCCCGCGTCGGCTAACCAGCCAGGCCAACCCGATGATCACACCGACGAGGCCACCATGATAGGACAACCCGGCTGTCCTGGGGCGTATGGCCTCCAGCACGTGCGATTGGAAATAGGCCCAGTCGGCCCATACATGCGCGGCACGCCCCCCCAATACGCCCAGCGTTAGCAGGAACAGACATGTGTCCAGTCGATGGAGAATCGGCCTACGCCAAGGCCAGAGGGCCCAAGCCAACCCGGCCGAGGCCCCCAGCCACATACACAGGCTGTATCTGCTAGCCATTCGATCGCCTGCCCATATCACACGATGCGAGCAAGTCCCGCCGTCTGGCCCCTCTCACGCGAGCTTCGGGCATCGCATGGGCGGGACGCACGTTCGCAGCGCTCATTCCTGGAGCCCTTCTACGACCCGGCGGTATTTCTCAATGAGTTCCTCCGCCTGTTGCGTTGATTTGGCCTCCGCTGTGAGATGGAAGAGCGGCTTGTCGGGGTCAGGGCGGATCAGCACCCACTCGTCTTCGCTCAGGTAGATCTTGATGCCATCCGTCTGCTCTATGGGTACGTTCTTGTACTGTTCATTCAGCAGACGCATGACGGTTCCCTTCGCCTCCCAGGGGCAGTTCACCCGCCCTACGGCGATGTGGAAGGAAGGGAGGCTCTTTACGACATCGGACAGGCGCACTTGTTGCACGGCTAACATCTCCAACAGCTTAACCGTTGCCAGCAATCCATCCGCGGCCGGCTGGAAGCGAGAGAATGCGAAGTTCCCTGATCCATCCGCTGCCATCACGATGTCTTCTTGCGCACACGCTCTCATCAGCGCCTGAACATCGACCTTGGTACGCTTGACCTGCCCGCCGTGCGCGGCCACAATCCTCTCGAAGACATTGGACAAATTGACGGGGATTGCGATCGTGGAGCCGGGCTCCGTCCGCAAAAGGAGCTCCACCATAGCGGCCGCCGCGACCTGCTGGCCCAAAATCTGTCCCCTATCACCTACCACAAAGATCTTCCCTCCGCCCACATCCAGGCGCACGCCCAGATCGCTGCCCAGGGCCCCCGTAATCACGGCCAACCGCCGCAGACGTTCCTCGAACTCCTCCTGTGGAAGGGCCATGCGGTTGGGATCAATGCGAGCATTCAGGGGAATTACGTCCACAGCCAACCGGTCGAGGATAATGGGAAGAACCTCCGAGTTCGGCGCGGAGGCGTAGTCGACGACGACCTGCAGCCCGGCCGAGCGCAGAACATCTGCGTCGATGACCTTCATGAATCCCTCGATGTATCGCTCCACCGCGTCCGGCGCGTACTCGATCAGGCCGATATCGTACATGTAGGCACGGCGGAAATCCTCCCGGAAGAAAACGCGCTCGATGTTTCGTTCCGCATCCTTACTCAGGTTCAGCCCATTGGCATCGAAGAACCGGATATCCACCACGCGCTGATCGAAGGGAGAGAGTCGGACGTGCACCCCTCCGGCGGCTTTTGACACGCGCGTGTAGTATCGCGCGACCGGGATGGGCAGGTTGCGCAGGTCCCACACGTTGGTGCCGCCGGAAGGCAGTCCTGAGATGATCGCTCGTTTCAGCATGCGCGGGCTGCGGTGGGGGTCTCGGTTGATGGTCACGTACGCCCCTTTCGGTAGCGTGGCGGCGAAGGCGGCCCCTAGCTTGGCCGCGAACTCCGGCGTCAGATCCACGTTCACGACGCCGGTCACTCCGAACCGGCCGAATAGCTGCCGCCGGCCCTGGGAGCCCCAGATGATACTGGCTCGAACGGTGGCGCCAGGCTCCACTTCTTTGCTTGGCCACAACTTCACATTCGGATGGATGATCGCTCCCTCGCCGACGATGCAGTTATCCCCGATGACAGTGCCCTCGAAGACCACCGTTTTGGACTTCAGGCTACACTGACGGCCGATGATGGCCCCGCGCAGCTCGGCCGCCTCGCCGATATAGCAGTTCCGCCATGCGATCACCCGGTCCAAATGCGCCCGGTTATCGACCACCGTGTAATCGCGCACCACGGTCGGGCCGTGAATCGTTACGCCTCCTTTGATCTTCACCTCGGTGCCCAGGTAGATCGGCCCGTATAACTGCGCGTCCGGGGCGATCTCCACATTCTCGCCGACCCATATATTGCCGCCAATGTGTTCCCCCAGAGGACCGAGGTCCACCTTCCCAGCCAGTAAATCGAAGGATGCCCGCATATACTCCTGTACATTGCCGATGTCGCACCAGTATCCAGAAGCCACCCGTCCGTACATCGGTTTCCCCTCTTCCAGGAGCTTAGGGAATACATCCTTACTCCAGTCCACGGGCTTGCCCGGCTCGATGAGGCTGAGCACGGAGGGATCGACGACGTAGATCCCTGTATTCACCGTGTCTGAGATCACCTCTCCCCAACTCGGTTTCTCCTGGAATTGGGTGATGCGGCCGTCCGGATCGGTGATGATGACGCCGTACTCCAGAGGGTTCGGCACCCGGTATAGGGTGATAGTGACCACGGCGTTGTGTTCCTCGTGAAAGTTGATCACGTCCTGCAGGTTTATGTCAGTGAGCGCATCCCCGCTGATGATCAAGAAGGGCTCGTCCTTGGAGAGAAACGGCTCGGCGTTCTTCACACTGCCGGCGGTTCCCAGGGGGATCTCCTCAATGGCATACTCGATGCGCATGTCCAGCCCTTGCCCGTTCCCGAAGAAATCCTGAATGACGTCCGCCATATACTGCACAGTGACGATAACCTCGGTGATCCCGTAGCGCTTTAACAGGTCCAGGATGTGAGCCATTACCGGCTTGTTCACAACGGGAACCATCGGCTTGGGGCGTCCGATAGTCAGCGGACGCAGTCGGGATCCTTCACCGCCAGCCATGACCACCGCTTTCATCGAGCCAACCTCCCGGTTTATCCTTATAAGAGGAGAGCATGTCCACGAGCAAGAAGTACGGTATTCCTGCACGCGCGCACGCTACATCTAGCGGGGATTATGTTCATCGGTCCACCACCAACAAGCGATGCTATCATACCACAAGAAGCGCATCGTGAACAAGAGCCCGCGCATGGGTAACTGTCCACCGTTACAGTTGGAGTAAGAGAAATGAACTGCGCTGCCACCACAAGCCGAATCAAGCACCCCCCTTCCAGATCTGGGAAATGAGGGCTGTCCGCGGCCAGACACCTGGAGCTAGCCGACTGATGCCGAAAGCACCTTCATCCACATCGCCCGCCGAATGTTGGTGAAACCCGGTAAGAGAGGGTTTCTTCCCAGGGGCCATCACCGGGCCCTTGAAGAGCCCTGGAGCAAGCCGCAGGCTCGCTGGTGCTTCTGCTTCCCTGTGTTATAATTCCCCCGTCTGATGCCATCCATGTGCCCAGGTAATCACAGTTAGAAGAGGAGAGCCCAATGGAGATCATAGAACTCAGGCAACTGCTACCGCGTGAGGTGGAGCAACGGCGTGAGGAAGGGTGTGATGTCACGTCGATAGCACAGCGCGTGGCCGCTCTCGACGCGGAGTCCGTCCCTGAGCTCCTCGCGCTGTACGATGAGTTGATGAAGCTATCCCCCCGACCGGACTTCCCATACGAGGAACCCTCAGATCTGTCGATGATACGAGCGCTGCGGCCTGCCGGGCCGCGCCGCATCTCAACGGACGCGGATGCGCACCAGCTGCTGAATCGTATCCTGGGCGCGTATCTAGGGCGCTGCGCCGGGTGCACGCTGGGTAAGCCGGTGGAGGGATGGTCCCGTGAGCAGATACGACGCTACCTGGAGATGGCAGGCGAGTACCCACTGAGATCTTACTTCCCCGTGATCGACCCATTCCCAGACGGGCTGGAGCTGTTGCCGAATTACAAGGAGACAGCACGGGGGCACGTCCGATGGATGGCCCGAGATGACGATACCGATTACACCATCCTGGGGCTTCACTACCTGGAGACCCACGGTCTGGATTTCACCACGGAGAATGTGGGCGAGGCATGGCTCCATCTCCTCCCTTACGGACAGGTATACACCGCCGAGCGCGTGGCCTACCGCAATCTGGTCGAAGGCTACTCTCCGCCTCGGACTGCTACACGATACAACCCCTACCGAGAGTGGATTGGCGCCCAAATCCGGGCCGACGGGTTCGGCTACGTCTCGCCGGGTCTGCCGGAGGTAGCTGCTGAGTTCGCCTACCGAGATGCCGCTCTCAGCCACGTCAAAAACGGCATCTACGGTGAGATGTGGGTCGCCGCGATGCTGGCGGCTGCACTCGTCTCACCCGGCCATGAGTTGGAGGATGTCATCCGGGTCATCGAGATCGGCCTGAGCGAGATCCCGGCCAATAGCCGCCTGGCCGAAGCCATTCGAGATGTCATGCGATGGCGCGAGGAGACGGATGACTGGGAGACAGCATGGGAGCACGTGAACCGAAAATACGGGCACTATCACGGCGTGCATACCATCAACAACGCCGCCCTGGTGGCGATGGGGCTTCTGTACGGCGCGGGAGACCTGGAGAAAACGATCTGCATCGCGGTGATGGGAGGCTGGGACACGGACTGCAACGGTGCTACAGCCGGATCGGTCGTCGGCGCCATGATCGGTGCGGATGACCTTCCTTACAAGTGGGTAGGACCGCTCAACAACACCATACGCAGCATGGTCGCAGGCTACGATCGATCGCGGATCACGGATCTGGCCGAGCGGTCGCTGGCCGTAGCCAGAGAAGTACGGGCTCGTTGGGGATAGCTGAGAGAGAGCGGCCTTTTAGACGGGATAACGCGAGGAGGGCATGATGGAGTATCGGAGTTTAGGACGTACAGGGACGAAAGTCAGCGCACTGTGCTTGGGTTGCATGATGTTTGGCGGTCGCACAGATGAAGCCACATCGATGGACATCATTGACCGGGCTATCGATGCTGGCATCAATTTCCTGGACACGGCTAACGTGTATAGCCGCGGCCGCAGCGAAGAGGTGGTGGGCAAGGCGTTGAAGCGCAACGGCAAGCGCCACCGGATCGTGCTCGCCACCAAAGTGCACGGCCGCATGGACGACGAAGACCCCAATGCTCAGGGCAATCACCGCCGCCATATCATCGAGCAGTGCGAGGCATCGCTGCGCCGTTTGCAGACGGACTATATCGATCTTTACCAGATTCACCGGCCCAGCTCGGACGTGCCCATCGATGAGACGCTGCGGGCGCTGGACGATCTGATCCGGGCAGGCAAGGTGCGCTACATCGGCACGAGCACGTTCGCCGCCTGGCAACTGATGGAGTCGTTGTGGGCCTCCAAGGAGCTGGGGTTAAATCGCTTCGTGAGCGAGCAACCGCCCTATCACCTGCTGGATCGCCGCATCGAACGGGAGCTGATCCCCTTCGCACAGACATACGGCTTCGCTTTGATCCCCTGGTCACCGCTGGCGGGCGGGTTCCTGACCGGGAAATACCGTCGGGGCGAGGAACGACCAGAAGGCAGCCGTTTCGCAGCGCGCGCTGGCAGCGAGTGGGCCGAGCGCCACTTCACGGACGCTGCCTTCGACGTGCTGGATGTGGTAGAAGCCCTGGCCCAGGAGAAAGGATGCACGCCGAGCCAGATCGCGCTGGCATGGTGTGCCCAACAGCCTGGAATCACAAGCCCGATCATCGGCCCGCGTACCATGGAGCAGTTGGAGGACAACCTGGGTGCACTGGACGTGACGCTGACCGAGGAGGACCTGAAGCGGTTGGATCAGGTAGCCCCGCCCGGGCGGG
>JAGHDS010000354.1 GCA_021159845.1 Anaerolineae bacterium | reverse complement strand
GTGCCACCGTGTTGCAGTATCCCGCCGACGTCATTCCACCCCATGCGGTGGATGTTGTCACCTCCATCTACCATCCCCTGGTACCCCTCGCGGATCGCGTAGACCTCGGCCCCTCGATCCAGAGCAGCACGCACCACCGCGCGTATAGCTGCGTTCATGCCGGGGGCGTCTCCCCCGCTGGTCAACACGCCAATCCGTGTCGTCATTTCTACCCCCTCTCTTGAGTCTGGTCGTTCATCTCGGACAGCATGATCCAGCGTTCCAGCGCGCGGTCCAGGTTGGCCTCGAGCGTTTGTAATTGCTCAGCCAGGGCTCGGAGCCGGGCGAAGTCGCCGCCGCTCGCGTTGATCTCATCCTGGAGCTTGCCCTTACGCGTCTCCATCTCCGAAATGTGTGCTTCAAGCGCCTCCAGCTCGCGCTGCTCTTTCCAGGTGAGCCCGCGTGAGCGTTGCGGCCGACGCTCCTGCTCCACGACGCGGGATCGCGACCGTCTTCGCCCCGAAGCCTTGGGGCGAGGTGATATCTGGCGCTCCTGGCGCAGCCGGCGGAACACCTCGTACGGTGTGGGATACCGAGCGCTGATCTGGCCTTCCTCGAAGCTGATCAGGTAGTCCACCGTCCGGTCCAGGAAATATCGGTCATGACTGACGATGATCAGACAACCGCGGAAGTGGTCCAGGAACTCCTCCAGGACGGTCAGCGTGGGAATGTCCAGGTCGTTGGTCGGCTCGTCTAGCAGGAGCACGTTCGGGCGGTGGATCAGCGTCCATAGCAGGTAAAGTCGTCGCCGTTCGCCACCGCTCAGGCTGGATATCTTGGCCCATTGCTGAGGGCGAGGGAAGAGGAACCACTCCAGGACACGGGCGGCATCGACGCGCTCGCCATCCCTCGTGTAAATTAACGGCGCCTTCGCCTCGATGAACTCGATCACCCGCATGTCGTCATCCAGGCCAACGTTGCGTTGGTCGTAGTAGCCCAGGTGCACCGTCTCGCCCCACTCGACGGTGCCGGTGTCGGGTTTCACCTTCCCGGCCAGGATATCCAGCAGAGTGCTCTTGCCTACCCCGCTGGGGCCGATGATACCGACCCGGTCGCCGGGCGCCAGGTCGAAGTCCAGGTCGGAGAAGAGCAGGCGATCACCATAGGATTTACTGAGATTGCGGGCGCGCAGCACCTTCTTACCTAGACGACGACTACCCAAAACGATCGACACGGTCTCCTCGCCGCTATCGTAGCGGAGCCGCTGCAATTCCGCAATCCGCTGCTTGCGGGCCTTCTGCTTGGTCGATCGGGCCATTGGGCTGCGTCGTAGCCATTCCAGCTCCCGCTTCAACCGCTTCTGGCGATCTGCCTCGGCCTTCGCCAGGCGCTCGTGCCGTGTTGTCCGAAGCTCAAGGTAGCGAGTGTAGTTGCCCGGATAGCTGATAAGCTGTCGGCGATCAAGTTCCACGATGCGATTGGCGATACGATTGAGGAAATAGCGGTCGTGAGTGACCAGCAACAGCGCCTGGGGAATGTCGAGCAGATATTCTTCCAGCCAGGCGACCGTGTCCGCATCGATGTGGTTGGTGGGCTCGTCCAGGATGAGAAGGTCGGCCGGGTCCAGCAGGGCGCACGCGAGAGCCACCCGCTTGCGTCCCCCGCCGCTCAGGTTGCGGACCGGAACGTCGAAGGCTGTAATGCCCAGTTTCGTGAGCACGGCCTTTGCCTTTGCCTCGGCCGCCCACCCGTTGAGCCGGTCCATCTCGGCGCTCAGAGATATGAGTTGAGCCTGTAGGTTTGGATCGTCGGGGTGTTGTTGTAGCTGCCCAACCGTGCGCTCGTAGTCCCGCAGAAGTTGCATCTGTGGGGAATCGGCGTTGAAGAGGTGATCCAGGACGCTCGCGTCGTCGGTGAGGTCGGGTTCCTGGGGTAGGTATCGGATGCGGGTATGGCCCCATACGATGACCTGACCGCTGTCCGGCGGCTCCAGGCCGGCGATGATGCGGAGTAGGGTGCTCTTGCCGCTGCCGTTGACGCCGATCAGCCCGATCCGGTCCCCCGTGTTGATGCGCAAGCTGACCCGATCCAGTAGCAGTCGTTCGCTGTATTGTTTGGAGACTTCCTCTAGTGTGACCAGGTTCATGTGATCCTTTGGTGTGCGCTCACCGGGACAGAGTGCTGTGCGTAAGGAACACCCTCGCCTGGCTCTGCGCTGAATGAATCGTCATCTCGGGCGGGTGAAAATGCGATTCCTCCGGACGCGAGATGCGTTCAAGAGTATCTTCAAGGTGCGGCCTATCCCCCCACGAGCGTTACCCGAAGCGCGTTCGGGAGGGGTCTCGAGGCCTGGGATGTCTGGCACTGGTGAGTCGCGAGCTCGCTGTTGTGAGGAGGAAGGAGGCCTTCCCGTCTGGCCGGCTTATTCCTCAGTTGCTGTCGGAGGCCGCCGGGACGGGAGGAGAGCACCTCCGCTCTATGGCACATGCTGATGCTCTCCAGGGTTTCCCTTCAGTCATACTCCAGCTTCAAAACTCGTTTGCCATCGGCGGTGGGCACGTACGAGAACTTGCCCTGCGGAACACGGCTTTCGATCTCGATGTACCCGGCGTCCATGTATTCCAGCATGACCTCAAAGGGTGCCTTGCCTGTAACCCATTTCTCCACCATGACGACGCCATGCCCGGGTAGGACGGTGAACACCATCTGTCGCGGGTCGTCCGGGTTGCGTAGTGCCTCCGAGCGTGAGAAGGCCTGTTTGATTCCCCGCGCCTGGGCTTGTGTCGCGCAGGATACCAGATAGCTGTAGTACGGCGGGTCCAGAGGGACGAACTCCACATGCCTTGGGTCGTAGCTGGCCACACCACGGTGCCCGTGTAGTTTGGAGCGAGCGACGGGGACCTGGTAAGTTCTGCCATAAGCGTCTCTCCACGTGATTCTGGGTAGCGTCTCATCCATGTCCATCATCTCGACCGCCTCGGATGAGGGTGGGTCGTTGCGCTTGCCGATCACGTGGCGTACGAGGGCACCGTCCCCGGCGGGTTTCACGCCTACGATCACCGCGAGATCATCTTCGCTGATCTTGCCCTTGTCCACCGGCCTGGCGCTCCCCGTCACGGTGGCGATCAATCCGGGAATCGTCGGGTCATATGTGGCAAAGCATCCCTCGCTGTACTGGCTGGCGATGGCGTCGCCCAAGGCTGGCACATGTACCAGGTCGGGTATACGCACCATCTCTGTGAAGAAAGAACGGCAGTCCAACTCCTGGGCAGCTTGGATCATGCGGCGCGGGGTCTCCAGGTTATTCCACACGGCCTTGGGGATAGGGTCGCTCACTACTTCGTGGTCGGTTACTTCGGTAGTGCTCAACACGGTGACCATTCTCAAACCAATATCCGCGTAGAAGCTGCGTAAATCATCCGCTTTCGTCTTAGGATAAGCGCCGACTAGATCGAAGTGGTATGCCTCTTTGATGTGTCCGTTATCGTGGACGATCAGCTCGATGCGCAGACACTTAGTCTGCGCCTGGATGAGCCGTTCCAGGGCGAGGATGGGACCGCCACGCCGGCCTTGTTCATATAGCACACGATACGCGCTCGGCGCTAAGCCGGGGAACTGATATTGTTGCAAGTTGGGCGTATCCTCGTGGATGAAGCGGTCAAACAGCTCTAGATATCGGTGGAACTCATCTACCGGGATGCTCACGTAAGTAAAGGGTGTGGGATTATGCGCCAAGCCGAACCGTCTTCTCGCCGTCATCAGCAATGAGGACCGCCATCCGATCGGTTGTCCGAACCGAGCTGTAGTGATGATCGCATCCGTCTCATCATCCGGTATGTCGACCACGGCATGCCCGGTTGCCCGAAGATATGCTAAAACTCCCTCAATCGTCCTCTCAACGATTTCATCCTCTGGGCCTGGAACGTAGGCCACCCTGACTGTGCGGAGCCAGGGATGGGCTTGCTGCTCCATCCCAGTGGAGAGAAAACTAACTTCCATCTCGCACCCCCTGATGAAGAAACGTACCTGAGGCAATGGCACAGCACTCTACGGGTAAGAAGGCTCATACCATGCTATAGGCGATACGTTGCTCAACACATACCTCAGCTCATGTAAGAACATTATACCCACGACCTGGGATACCGGGCAACCTTGAGGTCAGGCTTCGGATGCGAGTTCGGATACAAAGTGAGCGATATTGAGAAGCCCCAGCTCAGAGAGATACAGTTGGCCAATCTCACGTGTCCCCTCGTCATTAGACGGCAGGCGTCCAACTCCAAGTGCTTCGACGGTGGGCAGAGCCCTCCTCCCCCAGCTATCCCTTCTCCCAGGTGTGGGAAAAAGAGGCTTGATTCGGCTTGTGGGGGGCGGCGCAGCTAATTTCCCCCATCTCCACGATGAACAGTTACCCAATTGCAACTGTTCACCGTTCTCCCACTCGATCTCATTGGCATCCGGTGAGTGATGTGGGTGAAGACACACTCAATACAGGCGCCTGGATCCAAGTGTTTTGGCCGCGGATGGCCCTCATCCCCCAGACCCCCTTCTCCCAGGCGTGGGAGAAGGGGGCTTAATTCGGCTTGTGGTGGCGGCGGAGTGGAGCTGCGCCGCCACCCCAAGCCGAATCAAGCCCCCTTCTCCCCGGCGTGGGGGAAGGGGGTGTGGGGGATGAGGGCCATCCGCGGCCAAAACACT
>JAGHDS010000069.1 GCA_021159845.1 Anaerolineae bacterium | reverse complement strand
TCTCATCCGTGCTCGGTAACATCGCAGGCTCACTCTAAACCAGCCACAAAACCACCACCAGAAGACCATGCTCGCAGGGGCCCCGGATATCCGGGGCCCCTTTGCACAAGCACGGAAGAGAGAGCGAGGAGCGTGATCATGCGGCAGCAGAGAGGACAAAGTCTAACAGAGTTAGCCCTTCTGCTACCATTACTACTGGCCATGATCGGCATCATGCTGGACATGGGGCGTGGTGTCCAGGCCTACGTCGTCGCTCAGAATGCTGCTCGGGAAGCCGCTCGCTACGTTTCCGCTCACCCGACGGACGTCAACGGAGCTATAGACGCGGCGAGAGCAGAAATACAGCGCGGCGGGCTCCTATCCAGCCGCCTCACAGTTAGTATCTCCGGTGGAAACACGTCGGGCGACACGGCCCAGGTCGACGTCACATACAATATGCCGCTGGTCTTCGGCCTACTGGATAGCTCGCAGATCGCCATCCGCGCCCACGCGGAGTCGGTGGTCTACTGAGAAGCGCGCCCGCCGCCCAAGCGACGTCCAACCACGAGCACCCGATATGAGAGCTGGATGGGCTATGAGCATCGCACGGTTAAAGCACCTGCTGGGACGGGATAAAAAGTCAGGACAGGGCCTCGTCGAATTCGCGGCTACCCTGTTCGTTTTGGTCTTATTCATCATGACTATTTTGGATTTCGGACGAGGCATTTATGCTTATAGCTCTATCAGTGCTGCAGCCCAGGCTGGAGCACGACAAGGAATTATTGATCCAACAGATACCGCTAGCATACAACAGGCTGTTCTTAGCAACACGATCGGGCTCGATTCATCCAAGATGAGCATTAACATCTCTCAGCCTGATACGGACACAGTAGAGGTCTCAGTTACATATGACTTCTTACCGATCACACCGCTTATTGAGCAAGCGATAGGAAACAACGGGCACATACACCTACATGCTGCAGCTGCCATGCGGCGGTATTGATCCCAGGGAGATAGAGGTGTGAGATGGTAAAGCATCTCATCCGAAAATACGGGAAGAACGAACAAGGGCAATCGCTAGTCATCACAGCGCTAGCGATCGTAGCATTATTGGGCATGATCTCCTTGGCAATCGACGGTGGATACGCCTATGCCCAAGACCGACGCATGCAAAACGCGGCGGACCTGGCCGCGCTGGCCGGCGCGCGCGCCCTGGCGCTGGGAGCCTCGGCTTCGGAGATCGACCAAGAGATCAGTTACTACGCACAGGCCAACGGCGCTGACTCCTTCTCGTACTACTTCGTTGACGAAAACGGGCAAACGGTAGGCACACCGGACGAGGCAAGCGGCGTGCACGTTCACACACAGCGGACTTTTGCTACGTTCCTGGCAGCAGTAATCGGGATCAACAGCATGACGGCTGCGGCCGACAGTGAAGCCAGCACATATGGCGTCAGTGAGGCCAGCAACCTTCTCCCCATCGCGGTACACGAGGATAACTTCCAATACGGGGAGACCTATGAGCTGTGGGATAGCGACCACGAAGCTCCGGGCGCTTTCGGCTGGCTGGACTGGGACGGTGGTGGCGGCGGATTGCACGAACTAGCGGACAACATCGCACATCCCAGCAATAGTGGTCACTGGGAAATCGGCGACCGGGTGCCGGCAGAGCCTGGCGTGAAGGCGGGCGCTCCAGTCCGTAACGCGCTCAACCAGTGGAAAAACCAACCAGTAACCGTCATCCTCTACAACGAGGTCACAGGATGCGGATCAAACGCGCGATATACAATCTCCGGCTTCGCCGAGTTCGTGCTGACCGACTACAACTTCCACGGCAACAACAAGTGGATTCGAGGTTACTTCGTCCGATGGGTCGCCCCGGGAGCGCCCGGTGGGCCATCATTCGGCATACAAGGGATACGGCTCACACGCTAAGGCATAAGGAACGATGACAATGGTAGCGAATACGGAAACGGTCTCTCTGAAGCGGAAACCTATGGAGCGAGTGATCGATATACTCGCCGCCACTTTCTGGGCTGTGTATGCCGCGGCATACTTGCAGCAGGCCATTATCACTCATAACCTGATGGGCCTGGGTCTATTCGCTTACTATTCGCTCGTCGTTTGGCTGTTCATCAATCGAGTTCCGGCAAAGCGCAGTGGATCGTGGGTAATGACCACGCTCGCTCTGGTTGGCATGGTGCTTCCTATCATCGGTTTATCGCCATCATCCAAAGGACTTCCGACACCGGGCACCATCATTCAGTTCCTTGGGCTGGCAGGAATGCTCGTCTCAACAGCGTCGCTGGGCAAGAGTTTCGCCATCGCCCCAGCCGATCGTGGTTTGCGCACCAGTGGAACCTATCGCTGGATACGGCATCCATTGTACGCCAGTGAGCTGTGGTTTTATGTGGGATACCTGATAGCGAACTGGTCACAGCGTAATATCGCGGTCCTCTGCCTAGCCATTGCGCTCACGGTCGTACGCATCCAATATGAAGAGAAGCTGATTGCAGGCTATCATCACTACGCGCGGCGTGTCCGATGGCGCCTAGTGCCACGCGTATGGTAGCGAGGAGGGTACCATGCAACGGAGGAGGGGACTTATCTGGCTCAGCACTGGATTACTGCTTGCCATCCTGGCGGGATTATTGACCTTCCGGGTGCTCACGCAGGCGACAGAGGCCGCCAGCCAAGCCCAAGAGATCGTTACGAGACCAGTCGTCGTCGCCGTCCAGGATATCCCCATGCGCACAGTCATCAATGAAGCGCAAGTATCCATCAAGGAGATCCCGGAAGAAATGATCCCCAGCGGGGCGGCAACCGCCATTACCGATGTGGTAGGCAAGATCACTCGCCAAGACATCGCGGCTGGCGAGGTCATACTCACCCAGAGATTGGTGGAACCAACCGTCAAGGGACGAGATGTCGCTCTCACCATGCCGGAGGACAAAGTTATCATCGCACTCCCAGCATCCGACCTCATGAGTAAGACCGGATTCCTGAAGCCAGGCGACAAGGTCGACCTGCTGTTCTCCCTGCCTGATCAGACGGGAGAGGGGCTCATCACAGTAGATGCCATGCAGAACCTGGAGATCGAGGCGATGGTTACACCTCCCTTACTGGCTCCAAAGGGCGATAGCAAGTCAAGCTTAAAGCCTACAACTGCTCTAACCAATGAGGGCGTGCTATTTTTCGCCGTGAGCGCTCAAGATGCGCTCACCATCAAGTACTTGCGAGACTCAGGGGCCATCATGGACATCGTCCTGAGAGCACCTACCAGCGAGCAAATGTTGAATACGAAAGCCGTCGATTTCTCCTACGTTTCTAACCGCTACCAGTTTCCAGAACAACCAGAGGCCGGGACAACGACACAGGGGAACACAAGCGGCCAATAATCAAATGAGCGAGGGATGATCTCGGGTCACCCCTCGCAACGGCGGGTAATCGAGGAGGGAATCATGGAGCAAGCACCCATCCGCGTGCTGATCGTCAGTAATGCACCGGATTTGCTGGATCGCCTATTGCACGTACTCATTCGCCAGGAGGATATGACCCTCGTCGGGCTTGTCCAAAGCCTGGAGGACGCGATCGATCAAGCCAGGAGGACATCCCCAGATATTGTGCTTGTCGGGGAGAAGCTAGAAGGTGAAGAGGATCGACTGCGACGGCTGGCCATTCAGGCGCCGCTCGCGTCCGTGATCGCACTATGTCCCAGGGAGGACACGCTCTGTGCACAACGCGCCCTGCTGGCTGGTGCCCGCGCATTTGTGCCCAATCCGTTCACGGATGATGAGCTGTGCACTGTTATCCGCGAAGTCTACGAGGTTGAGGCAGAACGCCGGGCCCGACTAAGCCAGCAAGCCTCCTCCGAAACCACCACTGAGCCTGCCCCAGCCCCACGAGGGCAACTCATTGGACTGCTCAGTCCCAAAGGAGGCGCCGGTCGCTCAACGATCGCAGCCAACCTGGCGCTATTGCTTCGCCAGGAGACCGGTAAAGAAGTAGCGCTCGTCGAAGCCCGTCGCACACTGGGCGACCTAGACACGATGCTCAATCTCGTGCCCAACTCCACACTAGCCGATTTAGGGCCAGATGCCTCCAGCGTGGACGAAGCGATGCTAGATATGGTGCTTCTCCGCCATAGCAGCGGTATCCGTGTACTTTTAGCGCCGTCAAAGATCGACGAGCAGCGTGCCCCTGACCCGGCGGGGTTCGAGCACATTCTGGACCAAATTCAACAGCGGTTCGATTATGTCGTGGCCGACGCCGGCCCACTCACCGACCCATATGTGAGCGTCATTCTACAACGAGCGGACCGTTTGCTAGTGGTCGTTACACCGGAAATGCCAGCTCTGCAACGGGCAGCGCTCTTCCTGGATGCTGCCCGGCAACACGGCTTCCCAACCGAGCGGCTGGACCTGATCCTGAACCGTGCCACAGCGCGTGGCGGCGTTGCCCAACAAGACGTACAAGAGCGCCTGGGTGTACAGGAGGTCCTTGCCATACCAGATGACGTTCCATCAATCACCTATTCGACCAATCAGGGCGTGCCATTGGCGCTTAGCTATCCTAAGAGCGCCGTCTCCACAGCGCTTAAGCGGCTCGCGCGCCAGATCGTCGGCACGAACCATGAGAGTGGTGAAGCTGCGCCAGTTGCGGAGAAGATCCGCTTCGTCCCGAGGCCACTACGCGGGCTGCTCGGCATCGTGTGATCCAAGGGAGGAGACACATGGCCTTGATCATCTCACTGATTATCTTTTTCGCTATCCTTTCTTTCTTCATCGGGACTTATCATCTGGCGGCAGGGGACTCGAAGATCGAATCCCGGTTAGAGATGGTCCCCAACCCGACCATACACGCGAACCCGCGCCGCCAGAGCAACGCGTTGACCCAATTCCTTAACAGGGAGCTGAAGCGCAGTGGCTTCGCCGATAAGATCGCTATCGACCTGACCCGTGCCAATCTCAAACTAACCGTAGCGGAATACATCGGCTTAAACATCAGTGTCATCCTGATCGCATTTTTCCTGGGCATATTGATCACCCGGCGGATCATTCCCGGCGTCGCGCTGGCGATCGTGGGAGCTTTCCTACCGCGACTCTACGTGCGTCGGCGCCAAAGCCAACGGCTGAAAGCATTTCAAGACCAACTGCCCGATACCTTAAACCTATTGGTAAGCTCCTTGAAGTCCGGGTACGGGTTCCTACACGCCATCGAGATGGTCGCCCAGGAAATGCCTGAGCCGTCCGCGGAGGAGTTCAGCAAAGTGGTCCGTGAGACAGCGTTAGGTTACTCGCTCCCGGAGGCCCTGGGACATCTAGTCCAACGCGTTGGGAGCGACGATCTGGAATTAGCGGTAACGGCCATCAACGTCCAACATGAAGTCGGTGGTAACTTAGCTGAGATATTGGAGACGATCAGTGAGACCATCCAGGCACGCGTCCGTCTCAAGGGGGAGATCGCCGTCATGACCACGCAACAGCGCATGACAGGCCTCATTCTTAGCGGAATGCCCTTTATCCTGGGTACGTTACTTATGCTCGTGAATCCCGAGTACATGATGGTGATCTTCCAACGTCAGTGGCTCTTCATCCCAGGAGGAGCCATCTTCATGATGGTGCTCGGCAACCTATTCATGCGCCGCATCCTGAGTCAGGAGTTCTGAGCCATGACGAACACAATGTACTACACGATACTCATCATCAGCGGGCTTGTATCAACTAGCATAGCATCTTTCTGGATCGCCCTCCGGAACTTGCGCAAGACACCGTCTATCCGGAGCCGTTTCGCGCAATACGTGGATATCCCCATGACAGCGGACGAGATGGAGCTCCAACTGCCGTTGCGAGAGCGCGTCATTAAGCCCGCTCTGCATAACATACTTCAGACGCTCGGACGCCTCGGGCCAAGTGGGAACATGGAGGAGATCGCCCACAAACTCATCATTGCGGGCCACCCGGCAGGCCTCAGCCCAATCGATTTCTTGGGGCTGAAGCTACTCAGTGGCGTTATCGTCGGCATCCTCGTGACAATCATCTTGCTCTCCCGCCAGACACAGACATTGTCCGCTATCCTATTCGGCATCTCGGGGCTGCTGGCCGGGCAATTCCTACCCGATATGTGGTTACGGAACTTGATCAAACACCGCAAACAAGCAGTGATAAAGCTGCTTCCAGATGCTATGGATATGCTCACCATCTGCGTCGATGCCGGCCTGGGCTTCGACGCTGCCCTACTCAAGGTAGCCGAGCGATGGGATAATCCGCTTACAGAGGAATTCGCACGCGTGGTGAGCGAGATTCGCATGGGCATTCGCCGTGCAGACGCTATGCGACACATGGCAGAACGGCTAGATGTGCCTGAAGTTCACGCGTTCGTAGCCGTGCTCATCCAGGCAGACCGATTGGGGGTCAGCATCGCCGATATTCTGCACACACAATCGGAACAGCTCCGCACGCGCCGACGGCAGTTGGCCGAGGAGCAAGCTCGCAAAGCTCCCATCAAGATGCTGTTCCCTCTTATCCTGTTCATCTTCCCGGCCCTCTTCGCTGTCATCCTGGGACCTGCTGTGCCAAGATTCCTGGAGGCCTTTGGTGCTATGTAAAACGCGCGGACAATATGGTAAAATCAAGGAGAAAGGGCCAGCCGGCCGTCAACGTCATGACGGGATCCATACACACCGCTTCGATCCCACAAACGACACGGATGGGAGGGCGGCGAAATGACAACCACCACCCTTGGACATATTATCAACC
>JAGHDS010000459.1 GCA_021159845.1 Anaerolineae bacterium | reverse complement strand
GGTCTTGCAACATCTCGACATCATCCGGGTCCACAGCCGCCGGGTCGATGCGAATGGACTCCACGCGTTGATGCCCATTCATCACCACGACGACAGCTCCCCCACCTGCTGAAGCCTCAACCGTTTCCTCTCCCAGCGCCTCCTGGATGCGCGCCATCTCTTCTTGTAACTTCTGAATCTGCCCCATCATACCGCCACCGCCAACACGCATCCGCCCGGATGCCCCACTGCGTCGCTTTCCCTTTGCCATCGTTCAGCCTCCAACCGTGTCGAGTTTCCGCAAACCCCTTCGCGGCTTTTTCCTTCGTCCATCCTCCAGCGCCCAAAGCCCAGTGCCACCAATGGACATGCCCGTCATATCCGCTCAGCCTTGGCCCCGTACTCATCAATGGCGGCCTGAACAAGGGGGTCGGTTACCTCGCCCTCTCCCGCGCTCGCCTGAGGAGATGATGGCTTCCCCTCCTCCTTCGGTGCCTGTGAAGCCGGCCGATACAGCTCCTCCGGCACGTACTTCACGGTATGCGGCGATCCGAAGACTTTGCTTAAGGCGTGTTCCAGAGCCTGCACAACCTCAGGGCGTTGCAAGATGCTTTCCACAGAATAGCGCGCTCGCTCCTGATAGCCGATGATGACCTCCTGCCCCTCCACGGCCAGGAACCGCACTCCTCGCCGAGACGACAGCACCCCCAGAGCGGCCGGGCTGGTCGTCTGCAATTCCTGGCGAACCATCCCCCATGCATCCCGCAGCCGCGCTAGTTTTTCCGCCCCGGAGAGCTGCTCCTGCTTCTCCGCTTCCGGTGGATGGGCTTCACTTGCCTGGTCCGCAGCCTCCCGCTCGGCAGGATGGGATGCCGTTTGCTCCGGGTGTGGCCCACCCGACGCCGCGGGGGAGGCCGGCTGTGTGGCTGGCGCGGCCTCGACTTGCATCGCCTCAGATGGAGCGGCCGACACCGCCGGCTCGGCCGCAGTGGCCGCCTCCACAAAAGCGAGTTCCAGCGGCAACTGCGGTTGAACGGTGTTGCGTAGCTCGGTCGCCGCCTGGCTGAAGAGACGTACAGAGCGGATCAGATGAGGCATCGTGAAGGCGTCCGCCGTCTCTTTCATGCGAGCCAGCGTGTCCGCATCCACGTCCAGCGAGGCAGCCCCACCCCCCACTTTCAGGAGCAGGATTCCCCGCAGATATGCGAGTACCTGTCGAGCCAGCTCACGCAGCTCCACGCCCTCCATGACGAGCTGGTTCAGCACCGTCAGGCCCGATTGCACATCCCGGCGCGCCAGGGCGGCGACCCAATCGCTCACCGTACGCTCGGAGATCATCCCCAGCACATCGCGCACTTGGGCAACCGTGATCTTCTGCTCTCCATAAGCGAGCAACTGATCCAGGAGGCTGATCGCATCCCGCATACTGCCCGTCGCCGTGCGGGCGATCAGCGTCAGCGCCTCTGGCTCGGCCTTGTATCCCTCAGCGGCAACGATACGCGCAAGATGCGCCGTGATATCGGCCGTGCTGATGCGCCGGAAATCAAATCGTTGACAGCGGGAGAGCACCGTCGGCGGGATGCGGTGGGGTTCTGTTGTGCAAAGGACGAACACCACATGCGGCGGTGGTTCCTCCAGCGTCTTCAGCAATGCGTTGAAGGCGCTATTGGACAGCATGTGCACCTCGTCGATGATGTAAAATTTCATGCGCGCCTCATTGGGACGAAATCCCACCTTGTCGCGCAGATCGCGTATGTCATCGACGGAGGTATTTGAGGCGGCGTCGATCTCGACCAGATCGAGCAGTCGGCCTTCGTTGATAGCCTGGCAGATAGAGCACTGGTTACAGGGTCGCTTCTCCGGTTCCGCCAGACAGTTCACCGCCTTCGCCAGGATGCGCGCTGTGCTGGTTTTGCCCGTGCCGCGCGGCCCCGCGAACAGATAAGCGTGGGCCAATCTCCCCTCCCGCAGAGCGTTCTGCAAAGTGCGGGTGACATGCTCTTGTCCCACGATTTCCTCAAAAGTCTGCGAGCGCCATTTGCGGTACAGGGCTTGTGCGGCCATTTCGCCTCCCATGTCCTATCTGAGCTGGACACAGATCAAGTGTAACATCGCTGGAGGCTTCTGGCAAGCAAATGGGATAGTGCTATTGCGTACCTTGCGGAAGACATGGGCTGCGTGGGGCTAGCTACCTGGTTGTGGCTGGCTTCATGTGGGCGAGGAAGCTCCTTACCGCCTGCTTGGATACCGATTCCTTGACCGTCCTTCGTCGGGTGGGGTATACTGCATTTGCTATGGATAAACGATGGCTATTGCTTAACCTGACGAGGGAAGAGTTGGCCGCTCGGTTGGCAGAATGGGGCGAGCCGGCCTATCGCGCGGCTCAAATCTGGCGATGGGTTTATCAGCGCGGTGCCACGCAGTTCGCCCAAATGACCGATCTGCCAGCAGGGCTTCGAGCGCGGTTGGAGCAGACCTTTCTGATTGATCCCCTGGTGGAGGCGCGAGCGATCACCTCGCGCGACAGACTGACCCGGAAGGTCTTGTTCTCCCTGCAGGATGGGCAAACCATTGAATCCGTGCTCATGTTGTATGAGAAACGACGGACGTTGTGCATATCCACGCAGGTGGGATGTGGCATGGGGTGTCCCTTCTGTGCCACTGGCCTCGGGGGTCTGGTCCGTAACCTGAGCGCGGGGGAGATCGTGGCTCAGGTGCTGCATCTGGCTCGTTTCTTGATGGACCCTCTTGCTGGGGGGCATGATGCGGTCGCCGTTGAGCGCCCCACGCGCGTGACGCACATTGTGCTCATGGGAATGGGCGAGCCGTTGGCGAACTATAACGCGGTGTGGCAGGCGCTACGCCATCTGACAGACCCTGCCGGCTTTGGTTTGGGGGCCCGGCATATCACCCTGTCCACCGTTGGCCTGGTGCCGATGATCGACCGCATGGCTCAGGAACCCTTGCAGATCGGGCTAGCAGTATCCCTTCATGCACCCAATGATGCCTTGCGGGACGTGTTGGTTCCCATCAATCGCCGTTACCCGTTGCGCGAGCTGATGGCGGCGTGTCGACGCTATGTGGAACGGACGCATCGTCGGGTGACCTTTGAGTACGCCCTGATGGCTGGGGTCAATGATCGCCTTGAACATGCTGATGAGCTGGCCAGCCTGCTGCGAGGCTTGCTCTCCCATGTGAACCTGATCCCGCTGAATCCCGTCGCCGGATCCCCTTATCAGCCCTCGACGCGGGAGGATGCGCGAGCTTTCCTGGAGCGGCTGCAGAGGCATGCCTCTGCAGCCGCTCCAGGAAAGCTCGCGCATCCTCCCGCGTCGAGGGCTGATAAGG
>JAGHDS010000462.1 GCA_021159845.1 Anaerolineae bacterium | reverse complement strand
TTGACGATCTCGGTGAAGAATCGCTCATCGCTTAGCCGTGGGCCGACCTGGGCTGTTTCAGACATGACGTATGTACCTCCGCTTTTGCTTGAGTCTTTATTGATCTTCGCATGGTGAAAGAAGCATGTCGCCACGTCATTTGTGTCGGGCTGGCTACCGGACAGTTTGACCGAACATCCTTATGGATCTTCGCCTAGATGAGGCAACACATGAGCTACCTCGTTGGCATCAAACATGATAAGCGATATGGGGGCTATCCTTGCTCCCCAAGGCCTTCGAAGCCGGTCTCTGGTAGTAGGGGCGGGTCTCAGACCCGCCCCTACCCCTGTGGGGGACGACCGGCCAGTCGCCCCTACATCCGGTGATGTCTTGGTGAGATCATGGTGCTTCTCTCCCACCAAAAGTGTCCGGTAGCTAGTGTGTCGGGCAAGCTTCTAGAACCGACGTAGTTGTAGGGGCGACCCGCCGGGTCGCCCCTGCAGAGCCCTGCTATTTCCTGAAGACCAAGGTTCATATGTTGCTTTATCTAAGCGAAATAGATGATTGGCCGGATCGCATTTCCTCAAGCTTCGTCCGGTTGGCGGCGAGTGGTAGGGGCCGGGTCACCCGGCCCCTACGGCTTACACGGCCACGATGAACACGTCACTGCGGCCGCGATGCGCCGCGTTAAAGGAAATCCATCGGCCTGTAGGGTCGGATAATGGGTGCGGATGCGGGAACTGTCCAGGCAAAGCACCCCAGTCCGTCCCATGCCGGGCGATGATCTCCACGCGCGGCTGGCCGGAATCGTAATAGAGCCACAGTAGCAAATCGGAGCTGAGGTTCCCATCCAGAATGATGGCCGGACGACCTGCCATCGCCGAGACATGCCCGTAATGCTCGGCCCGGTGGAACCCATATTCGTGCACCGTTCGCCCATCGCGATCAACGACGCCGATGTAATACCCGCCCTCGGCGCTACGCCCATGATAGATGACGTGTTGCCCGTCCCACGTCCAGGCCGAATGCACCTGGAAGCGCGCTTGATCTTGTGGCGGTAGCTCCGTCAACTCACCGGTGGAGAGGCGTAGCGTCCAGATGCGGTTGGTGACCCCATCGCTGCCCGCCCAGTAACGCGGCGGAAAGTCCCGGTCGAGCAAGAGAAGGTCCGGATCGGCCGGGCAGTGGGGACAATGCGCACTGCCGATGCCCTCTTCTCGGTAGACGGTGGTGACCGTGCCGCCAGCCAGGGGTACTTGCAGGAGGCGTAATTCCATCCCCTCCCCGGTGGCGAAGTGTTCCATGTACGGCCGGGTAGGGCGGCGGCCGGCCAGGATTTCCGGATGGGCCGACATGACCGGCACGATCACGTATTGCTCTTCGGGATCGATGCTGGGCATCCCGGCCACCCACTCCGGGCCGATGTCGGGGATCAGCATGCGTTCCTCCAACGTCTCGATGTGGACGGCGCGTAGGGCTCGGCCGGCCAGGAAGACAGCCCAGCGGCTGCGCGGCGCGATGCACATCTGCCCGGTGATGCCCATACCATTGCCTACGGTGACCCCATTGCCCTTATGGAGCGCACTGTAACTACCCATGCCGTCCACCGGGTCGATGAGCGAGGTAATGTCGCCGGTGGGGACATGACAGCGGAAGATGGCGCTCTTGCCACCGCGTGCCGAGCCGAAGATGAGGAATTCGCCGTCAGCGGTGAAGCCGACGTTAGTATGATAGGTGGGCGTCTGGTTATAAAGCCCCTGCGAGGTCACCCGCCGCACCTGGCGAAGGGTCAGCGGATCGCGATAGAGCTCCGATTCGTTCCAGGTTTCGCCTTTGCGGAACACGTCTTCCTCCCTTGTTGGAGATTGGGTGATGAGAGATTAGGCGACGAGGGCAGCGAGCTGATCCCTTTCCTGTTCGGTGAGGAGTTTTTCCCCCGCTTGTGCATTCATGATCGCCTGTTCGGGTGATTTCGCCCCGGGGATGGCGACGGGCGCGATGGGGTGCGAGATGACGAAGCGCAGCGCGGCCGTCACCATCTCCTCGCCCGGCTTCAGGACCTGCTTCAGCCTCTCGACCCTGGCGATATCGCGTTCGAACTCCTCCCGGCGATCCCCTCCTGGGTTCCACGCGGCCCGCACCGAGTCGGTAAACACGGCATCGCGCGAGTACTTGCCCGCTAGCAGGCCGCGACGCAGTGGCCCGCGTATCAGAACGGCGATGCCGTGTTCCTGGCAATAGGGAAAGAGCTCGGTTTCAGGGGTCCGGTTGAGCAGTGAGTAGTTCACCTCCACAACGTCACATGTGCCGTGGGCGTTAAACCGCTTCAGCACTTCCAGGCTATTGGTGGAGATACCGTAGGCGCGGATGCGACCTCGTTGCTTGAGGTACTCGAAGGCCTCCAGGTATACGCTTGGATCTTCGATGTTGCCCTCGTGGCAGAGCAGTACATCCAGCCAGTCCGTGCGCAGGCGATGCAGCGAGGCGTGAGCGCACAGCCGGATCATATCCACTGTGGTCTTGGGCACCGCCTGGCCGGTTCGTTTGCCCCAATGCCCGATCTTGCTGACGATGTAAACGCGATGGCGGATGCCGGCCAGGGCCACGCCCAATCGCTCCTCGGAGAGGCCGTTGGGAATCCCGTAGGACTCGGCTGTATCGAACAGGTTCATGCCGTGGTCGAACGCAGCGCGCACGGTGGCCCATGCGGTCACGTCGTCGATCTCGCCCCATTGGTTGCCGATGTTCCATGTTCCCAACCCAATCGCGGAGACCTTCCACCCCAGTCTGCCGAATTCGCGATAGATCATTTCTTCCCTCCCAGTGCTAGCCATGTTGGGCTGAGCGCGCGTCATAGGGGCTCGATGCGTAATCGAATGGTACCCGTCCGTTTGGGCTCCGTGAAGGCGAAGATAACGCGGCGTATGTCGGCGGGGCCTTCTGCCAGGTCCACCTCTTTCACGACCTCGACGCGCGGCGCCACGACGTCAGGATCGAAGTGGACACGCAAGGCACCCCGCTCGCCGCGCAGGGACACCTCTGAGCCTCCGATCTCAGCCTGGCCAAAGGTGATAAGCACGCTTTCCAACATACCGGGCTTGCTGGCGAATCGGACCTCGTCCACCAGTTCCACCCAGCCCTTCGGGGGTTCTCGATGCAAGGCGATCGTGCGCTGTAGCGAGGCCAAATCGGCTTCCTCCGGGTAGGTGTCTTTGATCTCCAGCTTAAGCAGGTCGATCGCATCGGTCGCCTGGTGTTCGAGCAGAGTTGCTCCGTGTTCTTGGCCGGGGAGCTGAGCTTGCCCATTCACTACAGGCACGGAGTGTCCAAGTGAGGAATTGACAAAGTGCTCGTAGCGCTCAGGGCCGAAGTATGCTCGAGTGTATCGGCCTCGTCCTGGATCTGCGACGACCGATTCGCCGTTCACGTGGACAATGATGTTGCCGACATCGTTTTGGTTATGCATTTCGTTGTTGTGCCCGCCCTTGGCTGCCAGTACCAGCGCGTTGGGGTCCTCAGGATCGTAGCGGGCGATCATCCACATCATGCCGCTGAACCAATCGTGGCGGGATGGGATGAAGCGGCCCGTTGGTTCTGAGGACACGCGCCAGAACAGAGCACGCAGGTTCCATGTCAACGTCCCACCCAGTTGAATCCCCCAGAATGTGTGGGTTTTCCTAGAGGAGGCTTGTTCCCGGGCGAGGCGCATCAGGTCGGGGATGCCTAGCCGGCGGGACAGGTAAACCAAATGGGGGACGACGAGTTTGACACGGCGGTTGCAATCGGAGAAGTTGACGTAGGCGCCAGGGCTGAGTATCGTGCGCAGGGGGAACTGGGCGGCCTTGCGCACGATCTCGTTATCCATGAAGTTGACCATCCCCTCCGTTCGGTGCTCGACCAGTTGGGCGATGATGGTATAATGGCCGAAACCGTATGTCCAGTATCCTGGTCCCTCTGAGGAACCCCCATCGGGATCGAAGGTGTCCAGGTAATCGTCCAATGAGCGAGCGCCCCGGGCGATGATCTCCGCCAGGCGGGCCGTATCGGATTCCAGGTAAATCGCTGCGCCGACCACGCCCGCGTTGCATACTGCCGTCCAGTTGTTCACGGTGCGCAGGTGTGTACTGTGGAGCCACCAATGATCG
>JAGHDS010000402.1 GCA_021159845.1 Anaerolineae bacterium | reverse complement strand
GGCTCCCATGCGCGCTGCCCGCAACATCGTACCATCGCCGCCCAGGGTGATGATCAGGTTCGTGCCTAGCAGATGCCGGCCCACATCGGCCTCGTCCCAGGCAGAGGCCAGCCATGCCTCTCCTCCGCGTGCCTGGATGACAGCCGCCATCTCCTCCGCCAGCGGCTGTGACGCTGGCTTACGCGGGTGATGCAAAATGCCAACTCGCCACTTCTCCGGCCGAGTTCGCCCTGCATTGTCGCCTTGATCTCCCATTACCACGCCTTGCCTGCCTCCACACGTGCTTTCAACTCGGCCGCCAAATCCTTCGCGATCCGATCCACCTCACAGCCTGCCGCCTGTAATGAGGCCTCCGTCGCCTCCGGGACGGCCTGTTGATCGCCGAGGATCGTCACATGGTGTGCGGCCTGCGCTCGGCTCGCATCCGAGCCCACCTCAGGCCGGAACCGAGCCGCGTACTGCATGGCAGCCACCAGGATCTCTCCATCCACCGTGATCTTGCCCACAAGCACGTAGTGCTCAATCGTCTTCTCCGGTGGCTGCGCGGACGAGGGCAATGTCAGGTCCACCTCCACCGATGCTCCCTCTTGCACCTGAATGCCCTCGCGCCGTACATTGGTGCCAATGACCAACAGGCTGTACGTACCCGGCGGGAGCCCATCGAAACGGAACCGCTCGTCCGCGTCGACGGTGGCCGTCTGCACTCCACCAGGGCCTTCCAGGCGGACCTGGCGCCCGGCTCCCCTCACGACGCGCCCGAGGATCACCCCCTGTGCCGCTGCCCTGCTGGGGTGGAACTCCACCCAAACGACGCGATTGCCCGGGACATCAACCGTGGCCCGGACGCCCAGCCCTTCAGGTTCGACGTAGTACGTGCCCGCTCGCAAGGGAGCGAATTCCAACGCGAAGGGGCCATATTCAGTCTTACTCCCCACACGCTGCGTGGTGCCCGACCAGCCATCTGCCCAGATATGAACGGGCAGGCCAGGTTTTCCCTCAACAGAGCAGCGCACGACCGAGAAACCCGGGCCGGGGCCGCCATCTCGTACGGTGAATGTCCACCCCGGCGTCGGTAAGACCAGCTCGATTACCTGCTCGTTGCGGCCATCCGCGACGATGCCATCCTTGCTCACGTCGCTGCCCAGCACGACGAGACGATAAGTGCCGGCCGCCAGCCGCTCGAAACGGAACCGTCCCTGATCGTCTGTGACGAGCTCGTATGGGCCGCCGGGGCCCTCCAGGCGCAGATGTCGCCCCGCCCCGTTCACAACTCGGCCGCGGATGACGCTGATCGCGCTTGGCGGCGGGGTCAATGTGAAATCCACGGCCGTGCGGCTCCGACCGTCCAGGGTGATATCGGAGCGGATAAGATCTGTCCCGGAAACCGCCACCTGGTAGACCCCCGGTCCCAGGCCCTCGAACTGGTAGGTCTCGTCTTCCTTAACGATTGCCTCTAAACGCCCATCCTTCCACGTCAGGACGACCGTCCGACCCGCGCCGCCCGTCACGCGCCCATAGATCGCGCTTTCATGCGGCGCGGGCGGCGTCTCCGCGTCTGACTCGGCGAAGGTAACCATGATCGCGCGGCCGCTGTCCAGATGGACAGTGGCGCGTATGCCCAGCCCCTCCGGCTCGAGGAAATAGTCGCCCGCCCCCAGTGGGGCGAACTCACATGCGTAAGGGCCGTATTCCGTTTTCGTGCCCGTACGAGCGACGGTGCCACTCCAGCCTTCGGCCCACAGGTGCACCGGCAGGTTTCGTTTACCTTCTACCGAGCAGCGTATGATGGAGAAGCCAGGGCTAGGTCCCATATCCTTAACGGTGTATCCCCAACCCGGTACGGCCAGATTGATGACGACGGCCTGCTTCCCATCCAGTTCGATGCCCTCACGTCGCACATCAGTGCCCTCGACAATCAGCGTATACGTACCCGCGGCCAGGTTCTCGAACCGATAACTACCATCTGCCCCGACCTGGGCGCGCGATTCCCATCCGTCTCGACGCAGGAGCAGCGTTCGGCCGGCGCCATTGTGCACCACCCCGCGGATCGCTGAATGGCGAGGACGGATCACAATACTGCTGAGGTCGAGGTCCAGCACAACGGGGCTGCCCACTGTGACATGTACCTGTCGGGCGATATTTCCACCTTCTACACTGAGGACGTAATCCCCCTCTGGCAGCCCGGCGAAACGATACGACTCATCGTCCGCCACGATCGTGGACATCTTCCAGTTGGGAGCGCTCAGGATAAGCCGACGGCCGGTGCCGTTCTTCACATGGCCCTGAAGTGTGCCGCCCATCGCGGCCCCGCCGTGCCACTCGCGTTCCTGCTTGGGTTCGGCCTTCAAAGCATCGACGATGGGCAGCCGTCCGTTGGGCCAGCGGGAGGAATACCATGCCTGGCTTTCCCATCGCGCGGCCCAGTGGCCCAGGACGTAGTTCCCGAGCAGCCAAAATGCGGAGCAGAAGAAGTAATCGGGGGCGGGTGGGTAACGCTTGCTGGTCCCCATCAGCGCGCGGACGACTTCCAGAGTCTGGGTCATGTGCAGATGCGGCGTCGTGGCAGGGTATCGAGGGTCGGCGTGTTCACCCACAATCCAGCCACCCTCCGTCGCCAATACCGGCAGGGAACGCCCGATATGCTGACGCACCAGTGCATCGAAGAACTCGTAGGAGCGCCAGCAGGAGGCATCATCCATGATCGTGGCACCCGGGTTGGCATGTTCGGCCCTCAGCCGATTGACCTCCTCCAGGCTCCTGCCTCCCCAGGGATCCTGTCCCCATCGTTCCGCGCGGAGTTCATCGTAGAACGCCCGCGTGTACGGCGTGCCCTGCTGGTTGCCTGGATCATCCGGGTAGTCCGGTGGGTGGTTGAGCGCGTAGTTGTGCACGGCCTGCCATACGGGTTCCTGGAAGAGATCGGCCCGGCCCAACTCGACGATCTTGCCCACGATGTCCCAGCGACTGCCGGTGGCCAGCGCGGGGATGGCCGGATACCCGCCGCGCTCCAGGATGTGTTCCATGTCAATGATCGCATTACGAGCGACGATCTCCAGCGCGTTGGGGGGGACATAGCCGCCCGCCCATTCCACCCCCAATTCGGGCTCGTTGTTGAACTCGAAATAGCGCACGCCGCGCGCGACATACTCTTCGACATACTTAAGCTCACGGGAACCGAGGGTACCCGGGTTGGGTTCCGGCCGATAGATCCGCACAATCGGCATAATGTCGTGTGCCAGCAGCAGCTCGGCGAACTCGAGGCCACCGTCATGATTGGCGATCTTTACCCACTTCACGCCCATGG
>JAGHDS010000368.1 GCA_021159845.1 Anaerolineae bacterium | reverse complement strand
GGCTTGCGAGCATACCGGGCCGCGGTGGCGGCCGCCCCCACCTCCGGATGGCGCAACACGATCACATCCGCATAGCACTCCAACGTACGGACCGTGTCGGGCAAGGACTCTCCCTTGCTCACGGAGGAGTACACCACCTCGTTGATAGCAATGACACGCCCACCCAGTCGCTGCATGGCCGCGTTGAACGAAGAGGACGTGCGCGTGCTGGGCTCATAGAACAAGTTGGCCAGCACTTTGCCCTGCAACAGATCGGCAGAGCCAAAGCGCTCGACCATCGAACGCATCTCCTCCGCGACGTGAAAAATGTACTGAAGATTTTCCTGATTGAATTGACGGACTGAGATGATGTCCCTTCCGTAAAAGCCGTTCCCAGTATGGTCCGCCGGATGAGCCTTCGACATGGCGTAACCCAGGTCCGGCTGCGGCACAGATGATTCAGCGCTCATCTCACGTAACCTCCTGCCAAAACAATGCCCCCACCCAACGGAGGGAATACCCCGTTACAGGATACTCACCAGCCATCGCTACGCGGAGGCACCACATTCCTCCAACGCACCGAATAGCACACGCCCCGACCCCGGCAACGCCAATACCCGGCCATCCTCGAACACCGTCTGGCCACGCAGCACCACTCGCGTCACCCTGCCAACGATCGGCATACCAGCGAAGGGAGTCCACCCACAACGGGTTAACAGCATTGAGTTATCAATCGTATATCGTGCATCCAGATCGACCTCTGTCCACGTCTCCGCCTCGATGGGCACGCCGAAGATACGCGCCGGGTTATAGTGCAGCCGCTCCACGAGTTGATCCAATGTCAGACGTCTTTCGTGCACGGCGGTGAGCAAAAGTGGCAACATCGTCTCCAGGCCCGGGACACCAGGCGGCGGGTTCTCTCCCTGCTTCTCCGCCAGAGTGTGCGGGGCATGATCTGTGGCAAAACAATCGATGCAATCCAGATGCTCCCACAACGCGTCTCGATCCGCGGGCGTACCTAAAGTCGGTCGCATGTACCCCAGAGCACCCAATCGCGGGAGATCGTCTTGGGTGAGGAAAAGATGATGGGGAGTCACCTCACAGGTGACCTGGCCCCCCCGGGATTTCGCCCGGGCGATAAGCTGAATATCGGCCGCTCGAGCTACATGGCAGACGTGCAACCGTTGATCATACAACCGGGTGAGTGCCAGGCAAGCAGCCAGGGCCACTCCCTCCGCGTGAACTGCGATCGGACCTGGCCCCGGCCAACGCTGGAAGATCCGCATGAGCGCGGGCAACGACTCGATGCGGAGTGAGCCAAACGTCTCATTCACGTACACTTTCAGCCCAGCCGCGTGCGGAGCGCAAGCGGCATAGGGAGCATCAATGTCCGCTGTGGCCCCCACAAAAAGCCCGACGTCGCTGACCGCTTTAGCGGCGGCGAGTCGGGCCTTAGCCAGCAACATGTCCGGCGAAGTGATGGGCGGAGATGTGTTCGGCATATCCAGAACAGTCGAGATACCCCCAGCAAGAGCAGCACGGGTACCGCTTGCGAGATCCTCCTTGTGCGTGAAACCAGGCTCCCGCAAATGGACGTGGACGTCAATCAATCCAGGTAGACGAACGCGAGTCAATATCCCCTCTCAAACGCTCAATACGGCTTTTTTCAGGATGCCGCCGATCCGGACACCGGCTGAATCGATGATCAGTGAATGCAAACGGATGCCCGCTGGTCCTCAGCGGGCGTGCATATCCTTCATTTGAACTCCTCAGGCCAACCGATTCTACCATTGGTAGCAGAATTTGACAAACGACTCTTGTTGAACCATCGCTTATCATCTAGACAGAAGAGGAGCTCTACTGTCTCTCGCGGTCAACAATTATACATCAGGGGCGAAGCATTGCCCCGCCCCTTTGCAATTTAATCCGCGCGCCGTCGAACGCCCTCGCCACTACTACTTGTCCAACAGAACCGCCACACCAGGCAGCGTTTTACCCTCCAGGAACTCCAAGCTGGCGCCACCACCCGTGGAGATATGCGTGATCTTATCCGCCACCCCGGCCTGCTTGACTGCCGCCACCGAGTCACCGCCGCCGATGATCGTCACGGCATCCTCTAGTTCAGCAAGCGTCCGGGCGATGGCCACTGTCCCCTTGGCGAAGGCAGGGAACTCGAAGACCCCCATTGGGCCGTTCCATACGACGGTCTTGGCTCCCGCCAGCTTGCTCTTGAAGTGCTCCACCGTTTCCGGGCCAATGTCCAACGCCCGCCAGCCGGCCGGAACTCCATCCACTGACACGACTTTAGAATTCGCGTCGGCGTCGAACGCATCCGCTACCACCAAGTCGGTGGGGAGGAATATCTTGCCCTTTCCCTCCTCCAACAACGATCGGGCCGTGTCCAGACTGTCCTGCTCCACCAGGGATTCGGCCATATCATACCCCTGCGCCTGGAGGAATGTGTTGGCCATGCCGCCGCCGATGAGCAGGGCATTCACTTTACCCAACAAGTTTTTCACCACACCGATCTTATCAGATATTTTGGCACCACCCAGAATAGCGACGAAAGGCCGCTCTGGAGCCTCCAACGCCTTGCCTAAGAAGTTCAACTCCTTCTCCATGAGGAAGCCTGCCACGGCAGGCAGGTAATGAGCCACTCCCTCCGTGGACGCGTGGGCGCGGTGAGCACTGCCGAAGGCGTCGTTCACGTATATGTCACCTAGCTTGGCCAACTGCTGGGCGAACGCGGGATCATTCTTCCGCTCCTCCGGATGGAAGCGTGTGTTCTCTAGAAGCAAAACGTCTCCTGGCTGCAACTCAGCCACCATCGCTTCCACTTCCGGCCCCACACAATCTGGAGCCATTTTCACCGGCTTCCCCAACAACTCGCTCAACCGCTCCGCCACGGGCTTAAGGCTAAGCTCTGGCTTTACCTCACCCTTCGGCCGGCCCAGGTGGGACATCAAAATAACTCTGGCCCCTTGCTCGATGAGGTACTGAATCGTGGGCAGAGCCGCCCGAATGCGGGTATCATCCGTCACTTTTCCATCCGCCAGTGGGACGTTGAAATCAACCCGCATCAGAACCCGCTTGCCTTTGACATCGATGTCACGCACAGTCTTTTTGTTCATAATTCCCTCCTGCAGTTGCAGGGATAGATCCTCGCCACGCTTTGTATGGGATGCCAACTTACTGCCTCAGACATAAAGAGCTGGAAGCTGGAGGCTGGCCGACGACCAGCTTCTCATCCCAGCTTCCAGCCAAAAGCTTTCAGCCATCGATCGGTAACCCGACACCCCTGTAGAGAATCAGGAGCGCCAGCTCACCCTGTCCAGAAAATCAGCGACCACGCTATCTATATCCCCTTCTTAGCGATGAACGAGATCAGGTCAGCCACACGCATGGAATACCCCCACTCGTTATCGTACCAGGAGACGACCTTCACCAGGTTCCCCCCCACGATCTGCAGGAACTGGCCATCGATCGTGCTGGAATGGGGATCGCCCTTCAGATCCATCGAGACGACTGGCTCCTCAGTATAAGCCAAGATGCCCTTCATAGGCCCCGCAGCGGCCGCCTTGTACGCCTCTTTCAACTCCTCCAACGTGACATCACGGCTGGTCACAGCCACAAAGTCCACAATAGAAACCGTCGGCGTGGGTACACGGAGGGCATAACCATCGAACTTACCCTGCAACTCGGGAATGACAAGCCCCGTCGCCCGGGCAGCGCCCGTGGTTGTCGGGATGATGTTAAGTGCAGCAGCGCGAGCCCGTCGCGGGTCCTTATGCGGCAGGTCCAGGATGCGCTGGTCATTGGTGTAGGAGTGCACCGTTACCATAAGCGCCTTCTCGATGCCGGCCAGGTCCTGCAACACCTTAGCCGCTGGCACCAGGCAGTTCGTCGTGCATGAGGCGTTGGAGATAATGTTGTGCTTGGCCGGATCGTACTCGTCCTGGTTCACACCCAACACAATCGTTATATCCGGTTCAGTCGCAGGGGCAGAGATGATAACTTTCTTTGCCCCGGCGGTCAGGTGCATGGCCGCCTGCTCTCGCTTCCGGAACACGCCTGTGGACTCCACCACAATGTCCACACCCAACTCGCCCCAAGGTAGCTTGCTTGGATCGCGTTCAGCGAAGTTTCTAATCACCTTTCCATTAATGACCAGGTTTCCATCCCTGGTCTCTACAGTGCCAGGGAATATCCCATAGTTGGAATCGTACTTGAACAGGTGAGCGTTCGTTTCGACATCAAACAGGTCGTTAACCGCGACAAGTTCCAACTCCCCCTCGTACTTCTCAAATAACGCCTTGGTAACCTGTCGGCCAATACGGCCAAACCCATTGATGCCAACTCTGACAGTCATGGAAAAACCTCCTTGCAATGCATCTTTGGTTTGTAGTGAGTATAGAGAGAGTCGCTATCCCGGGCGTCTTGTCTACCCCCGCCCGCATGACAGGTCAACGACTAGGCCCCCGTCGCTTCCAATGGTTTCCCGTCGATAAAGCTCCAAGAGGCTTCGCGCTAACTTATCCGACGCGTGTCGCCACGGCCGGTCAGCGTCTACTAGACAAGCCACCGCTAAACGATAGCCACCTGCCTGAACCACCTTAAGATCAGGTAGACGCACCCACTCGATGCCATCGCCTAGAGGCACCGAAGCAGGAAAGTGTCCGTTGGCTAACACCAGCGGGAACAAGCGTCCCACATGTGCTTGCAGTGCCTGTACATGCTCATGCACGCCAAAACTAGTTGTCTCGCCCCGCTGTGTCGCCACATTACAAACGTACACCTTCACAGCTTGAGAGGTGCGAATCGCCTCGATAATATCAGGGATCAGGAGACTTGGTAACACACTAGTAAACAAACTCCCCGGCCCAGCAACGATGAGGTCCGCATTTAGAATCGCTCGCACCGCCTCTGGATAGGCAGGTGGTCTTTCAGGCTGCAAGAACACCCGCTCGATGCTCTCGCCCTCGGCCAGCATTGGGATGCGAGATTCTCCCCATACCCGCCGCCACCCCGTCTCGGCCCCAGGGCGCTCCCTCCGCACATCCGCGCACAGGGTAACACTCTTCAACGTAGCTGGAAGCACTCGCCCGCGTACGGCTAACACTCGACTAGCTTCCAGAAGCGCTCGATCAAAGCTTCCTGTTACAGCGACCAGAGCGGCCAGGAACAGGTTGCCAAAGCTATGCCCATCGAGTCCATCGCCCCGACCGAAGCGATACTGGAACAGCTTCGCGATTAGCGCTTCATCATCAGCCAAAGCAGCGATGCAGTTCCGGAAGTCCCCCGGTGGCAGGATACCGAACTCTTGCCGTAAACGTCCAGAGCTTCCGCCATCGTCGGCCACCGTGATAATGGCAGTGATCTCATCCGTATAAGCCTTGAGCCCACGCAGTAAGGTGGACAGGCCAGTTCCTCCACCGAGGGCAACGACCCTGATCCCCTTTCCACGTTGCGAACCGCTCATGGCAGCCGCCACCCTATCTCCACACTGCGGACGATGGCCAACATCCCGGTCAGGCCCGGACACGCACAAAGCAAGCGGGCAAGGATAGCGCTACCAAGCTACATTGTTGAAAGAGCAATAACGATACCAAGTCATCCCCTCTTGCAACTCCAGGCGAAAAGCCAGCGAACGAGGGCCTAGTCTTAAGGGCTCACGCAGCACACCTCAGCCACAAGCCCTCGAAGTCGGATTATAGCTTAAGTCTCAAGGGAAGTCAAAGGGTCGCTGTGCGGTAACTGTTCACCGTTCTCCCACTCGATCTCATTGGCATCCGGTGAGTGATGTGGGTGAAGACACACTCAATACAGACGCCTAGCTCCAAGTGTTTTGGCCGCGGATGGCCCTCATCCCCCAGACCCCCTTCTCCCACGCCTGGGAGAAGGGGGCTTAATTCGGCTTGTGGTGGCGGCGCAACTAATCTCTCTTATTTTCTACCCTCCATATATCAACCAACCGACAAACGCAGCCACCCCTAGCAACACCACGATCGGAACGCGATGGCTTAGAGCCAACGCCAGGGCTGCCAGAGCAATGCATAGC
>JAGHDS010000479.1 GCA_021159845.1 Anaerolineae bacterium | reverse complement strand
GTTCCCCCCATCGTGCTGGCCGGGATGAAAGCTCCCATCGCGAGCCAATTCCTGGCCACCCAGGGAGCCAGCAACAATGCCACGATCACCGTCACGCCAGCGACCACGGAGATCGCCTGCCGTCGCCATCGCCATATTCCCCACGCCACCGCCCCGGCCCACAGCACGAGCCCATTCGGCCGTGTCAGGGCTGCCAATCCCAGCGCCACGCCCAGCATTACGATGTCACTCAGGCGCGTCCGCTTATCCAACCGTAGCATGGCCCACAACGCCAACGTCACCCATAGGATAAAAGGCGTCTCCGAGAGGAGCTGGCCGTTATGATACAGAAGCAGGGGATACCCCATCGCCATGAGCCCGGCCAGACGTCCTGGCTGCTCGTCCAGGGCGCTCGCGCCCGCTCGATATACGACGACACACGTCAGCGCGCCCAACACGGCCTGCATAACGAGCGCCGCACTGTAGTGAACGCCGCAAATCGCATACACGCCGGCCAGCAGCAACGGGAAGAGAGGGGGCCGGATCGCCGTCAGCTCACCCGATGGCAGCCGATAGCCGCGCCCGGCCGCCAGGTTCTCGGCGATCGCGCTGTACTCCGCCGCATCCCGCCGCGGAACATAATCCCAGCCGACGAACCATGCGATGTAGGCCAGCCGCAGCCCCAACGCCAGGGTGAAGATCACCATTGCCCAGAACCACGGCGACCGTGGCAGCCGTCTCATCCGTCCTCTACCGTCCCCAGGCGATAGGAAGCCCCACAAGCCGGGCAGACCAGCTCGTCGCCATAGTCGCGCAGCGGGTGCCCACAGCGGCAGACGTACCCCGCCAGCCGAGCCGGATTCCCCAGCACCAGTCCTTGCTCCGGCACGTCCCGGGTCACCACGGCACCCGCGCCCACCATAGCGAACGGCCCCACCGTGATCCCCGGTAACAGGACAGCGCCAGCGCCGATGGACGCCCCGCGGCACACCCGGATGGGGGATACCTCCCAATCATCCTCCGTCTTCAGCCGTCCGTCAGGAGTGATGGCTCGCGGGTAGCGATCGTTCGTCAGACAGGCGTATGGCCCGATGAACACCCCGTCCTCTAATGTAACGCCGTGATAGATCGACGCGTTGTTCTGGATCTTCACCCGGTCGCCGATGACGACGCCCCAGTCCACATAGACGTTCTTACCCAGGATGCACTCCCGCCCGATCACAGCACCTTCTCGCACCTGGGCATGGTGCCATATCCGCGTTCCCGGGCCGATCCGGGCGTCCGGCGACACCTCGGCCGTGGAATGGATGTATATCTCTTCCGTCATATCTCTCTACCTCGATACTTGAATGTCTCTCCCTCCTGGGCACAGGCCGCAACCCGGCAGGGATCTCTTCGTTGCTAACATGTCGGTGCCTCCCGATGCCTTAAACGCTCTCCAGGTACGCGCGAATGACCTCATGGATGCGGCACTCCGGCGGCTCATACGGCACCGGCGTGAAGGTTCGGGCCTGCTCCAGCGCCCCGGCCAGATCATCCGGGGTTCGACACCAGATGAGATACCCCGCGCGGGAGAAACGCTCGGCCAGATGGACCTGATGATCGTAATAGACGTTGGGGTTGGGCACACATACCACGCGTTTACCCAACCCCAACGCCTCCACGATCACGCCCAACCCACCGTGGGAGACGACCAGATTGGCTTGTTCCATGTAAGGCTCCAGCGCGGGCGCATAGCGAAAATAACGAGCGTGCTGCGGCTCGTATGAGCCGCTTCCGATCTGCATAACCACTTCCTCGTCCATCTCGGCCGCCAGCCGGTCCATCGCCTGGATTAGGGCGTCGAAGTCCGTGTGACCCACTGTAACGAAGATCACCACAGCCTCCCTGCATAGATGGCGCCAGGCACCTGTGACTGCAACTCGGGCCACTGGACGAAGAAGAGGTCGGCTACGTGCGCCATGATCTTGCCAGTGGCGGTCAGGCGATACATGAGCGCCGCGCTCTCCACGTAGATGACATGCGCTCCCATCAGCTTGGCTAACACGGACACCGGCACGGCCAATCCTGCCCCGGCGCTCATCACGACATCCGGATGCACGCGGCGCAGGATCCGGGCCGCCTGAACGCCGGAGACGATCGTCTTCCAGGCCACTCGCCAGGGTGGATCATCCTTGAACCGGGGACGAAGGGCGTGGAACACCGGGCCGGGCCGCTGGATCTTGGACTCCGAGACCACGTCATCGGACGCGATGAGATAACTATACTCATAGCCTTCGCCCAGCAGATCCACCAAGCGGATCATCTCCTTAGTATGTCCGCCAGAGCCCAGGACGACCAGGATCCTCACCTGCTTGCCTCCACCGCCGATTGATAGACGGACAAGATCCGCCGCGCGATCCGATCCATGTCGAAGCGCTCGACAGCCGCGCGTCCATCCGTGCGGCCGTGGGCCAATGCCTCTCGCAGCCCCGCCGCCAGCGCATCCGGGTCGGCCGTCGTGATGACACAACCCTCCGTGTTCCCCACCACCTCGGCCACGTCACCTACATCCACCGACACCACCGGCAGATTGCAGGCCATCGCCTCCTTCACCACCATAGGCGAGCCTTCATGCGTCGAGGTCAGGATCAGCGCATCACAGGCCTGCATGTACAAGGGGACCCGATCATGTGGCTGTCCGGTCAGGGTGACCAGCTCGGCATCCACCCCCGTCGCTCGTAGCCGTGCCACAGCCGCCTGGGCCAACGGGTACCGCTTCTCGGGACGCAGGTCGCCAGCGAAGAGCACCAACGGCCGATGTGGCTCCAGCCCCAGCCGCGCCCGCGCGGCCGCCTGATCTCCAGGCCGGAACATCTTCATATCCACGCCGCACGGGATCACATGACTCGGGATGGGGGCCAACGCCCTGCGCATTGCCTCCGAGACCACGATCACCTCGTTAGCCCAGCGGGATGCCAGCCGACACAGCGGAGCCGTCCACCCGGTCAGCACCGCGATGCCGGGATGGGTGAGCACCAGTGGCCGCCCCCACTGCAAACGGGCGATCAACCCGGAGAACACATAGTGGGCATGGATCAGATCGTACCTGGCACGCCGCATCTGTGCCCACAAGCGAAACGGGCCCCACAGATAATTCCACGTGCTGCGCCGCCCGTCCACGTAGAGCACGTCAAAGTCCACCCCTAGCTTTCGCAGAGAAGCCACCTGCTCGGCCACAAAGACGCCCGCCGCCGGCCGGTCCGGTGTGGGATACATGTTCGTTACCAACAACACGCGCATGATCCCCTCACCGTCCGCTGGGCCACGCCGCGGACGCCTGGTGCAGCGTTGGCGGCAGCGGTTTGGGATTGGAAAGCAAGATCACATTCAAGCGCGTCCAGAACGCGTCGAAATAGTCCGTGAGCGCCCGGTACACGATCTCGTCGGCAATGAGATCGAGCGGCTGCTCCGCGTCTAGGGCATAGGCATCTTCCGCCAACAAGCGATACGCCTCGGTCTGCCGTCGCAATAGCGGCAGCCACTCATCGCCGGCCTTGCGCGCCAGCGCAGCCTCCGCATTCAGTGTCAACAGAAACGTCACCCGAGGGCGCGGGGCCAGCCAGCGCGCCAGCCGGATCGCGGGATGACGCCAGACCTCCGTCCCTCCCATCCGGCTGGCCAGGTCTGCCAACGCATCCGACACATACCGATCCGCCACAACCACGCGCCCCAGCCATAACCTGGGCCAAACCCGTCCCAGCGCCAGGATGCTCAGGTCCAGCCCGATCACCCACGGCCAAAGGGAGCGAACCCACGGTTGGCGGAACCGTCGCGCCCGTTCCATCTCACGCTGTGTCCGATCCTCGCCAGGCTTCGATCCTCGCGCCCGGCCCCCGATCAGGCGAGACGCCGCGGCCACCAGCGGCGAGCTTCCCGGCCTGCTCCACACATAGCTGGTGCGCACTCCGCATTGTTGAAACGCTTCACACAACGTAGTTGCCTGCGTCGTCTTGCCGGAGCCATCTATCCCGCTGATGGCGTACAGGGCGCCAGTCTGGCTGCGGATGCCGATGCGCCGCCGCGTGCCATACACCAGATGTGTCACGATGTCCTTTAGCCGCTGATGCGCGTTCCGATCAGGCGCTCGCCACATCTTGGCGAAGAACAGTCGCTTGGATAACTGAAAAGGGATCAGGAGCGGCAGATGCAGCGGACGGCGTCAC
>JAGHDS010000006.1 GCA_021159845.1 Anaerolineae bacterium | reverse complement strand
GGAGAGTGGGGAGCGGAGAGCGGAGAGCGTGGAGGAGTAATAGAATGCCAACGACAAGGGCGAACGCCGCTAACAGAAAGAAAGCGAAGTAGTGGGTATAGACGGCAGCCAGGCTGGCGATAACAAACAATCCCCACCACCGCCGACGCCCAGAGGTCCCCGAGGTCTGCAACGCCCGCAGGAGCGCATACGCGACCAGCAGCCCCAACGCCGTGAGCTGGGTATACATGCGGGCTTCCTGGCTATAATAGACGTAAAGAGGATGAACGGCCACCAGTAACGCGGCCAGGAGGCCGACTTCCCTGTCAACCAGACGACGTCCCAACACGTAGACCAGGGGAACTATCAGCGCTCCCCAGGCAGCCGAGGGAAAACGCAGAGACCACTCGGAGCTCCCGGCAAGCCGAACCCATCCGGCCACCACATAATAATACAACGGCGGCTGGATGTCGTCGGCCGTCCAACGGGTGAGCTCGGCCAGCCCCTGACGCACGACCTGCGCCGTTACCCCCTCATCATACCACAGGCTCTGCGCATCCAGTCGATACAACCGTAGGCCCCAGGCGATCAGAACGAGGACCAGCAAGGCCCCAACCGCCCAGGTTTTCCCCGTCATCCCCCCTTTCGCCTTGCTCACTCGAGGGACAGCGCTGGTCGATGCTGTCCGTCCAACAAGCGCACCTTTAGAGGCCATATCCCCGCCTCTCACGCGCCGTAGAGCGCCGCATACGTATCGGCGATGCGTTCCCAGTCAAAACGCCGGCGATTCACCGCCCAGCCGCGCTCGGCCAGGGACCGGGCGGCCTTGGGATCATGGAAGATCCGCGCCAACGCCTGGGCGAGCGCCTCTGGATCGCCCGGAGGCACCAGAAGCCCCGTTTCCCCATCCTGGATGATGTCCGTGATCCCCCCAACGGCGCTGGCGATCACCGGCCGGCCATAGCTGAGCGCCTCCAGCAACACCACCCCCAGCCCCTCCGTGTCGCCGCTGCGATCTACCAGTGATGGTAGCACGAAGACATCCGCCCAGCGGTAGAGCGCATCCAGCTCCTCATCGCTCACCCGGCCGGCCAACCGCACCCACTCCTCCAGCTTGAGCTCCCGCACAAGGGCCTCCAGATTGCGGCGCTCCTGTCCCTCGCCCACGATGACGAGACGAACATCCGGCACCTCCCGCCTCAGATGGCCGATCGCCCGGATGAGCACCGGATAACCCTTGCGCTCGATGAGCCGGCCCACGGCGAGAACACGATGAGTACCCTGTAGGGGAGCGGGGATACCCTCCCGTCGCGGAAGCTCCACGCCAAAGGGGACGACTTGCGGTTGAACCCCGGTCAGCCCACGCACAGAGCGCGCGGTATAGGTGGAAATGGCCGTAACGGCGTCCGCATCTCGCACCCAGCGGCGGACCAGAGCCCCCATGAACGGCAGCCGCCGGGCCAGGCTCACGTCGGCGCCGTAGAAGGTGAGCACGCACCGCGCCGGGCGAACCCTCCGAGCGGCCTGGGCGAAAAGCGCCTGCGGCACAGGCCAGTGCACATGAAGGACATCAAAGCGACGTGCCCGCGCCAGGCGAATCGTGCTCACCAGACCGCCCAACATATACGGGGGCACCAACAGCCAGTAGAGCGGGTTGGCGCGCAGCTTGTTCGGAGCGCCGCTCTCCTGAGTCAGCGTCTCCCAACGGGCAGGCGCGTACCGGAAGCGGTGGACCAACACGCCGTCCACACGATGAGTCCCCAGGCCGCGAAACGCGGGGGCCAGGACGGTAACGGATATCCCTCGTTCGGCCAGCCGTCGGATGAACTGCCGCAGCCAGGGAGAGTGATAATCGCCCTCGTCACGGGCATAGTTCGTGGTCAGGAAGAGCACTCGCAGCGGATCACCCATCGTCCAAGCTCCGCCTACGGGTGATCACATGCAACAAGCCAAGCCCCAACAACGCCGCCAACAGATCGCGCAGAGCGATCCACACCCGATATCCCAGCGCGGCCACCACGATGACGCCGACCGCCGTCTCCCCCTTAAGCAGCAGCGCCAATACGCTCTCCCTCACGCCGATCCCCATCGGCATCAGAATGGCCACATAACCGACCAACCAGGCGCCCACGTACGCGCCGATCATCCGGACCGCCGAGGACCAGGGGATAGTGGTCAGCCCCCGCACGAAAAGCACGAAACCAAGCCCCATCAGCCCGTGAGCGAAGAACCGCGCGGCCAGGAGCGCCAGCAAGTCCCAATAGGTAAGCTGCACAGGCAATGGCGGGAGTTTCAAAATGCGAGATCCATTCTGCACCAGGAAATCAAAGACGGGCGGCGAGATGGTAATGAGAGAAATCGCCAGGGTTCCACCCGCCAGGGCGATATAGGCATGTAACGCCCCGCGCGCCCAGGCGAGCAACGAGAGCACGAAAAAGAGGGCAGCACTCAACACCTGAATGCCGATCTCAAGCCCCATGCTGACGGACATGGCCTGCTTGCTCACACCGATCTGCTGGCCCAATACGAGCCGGACGGCAACATCCCAGACGCCGCCGGGCAGATAACGAGCGATCTGCGCCTGCAGCCATAGCGCAACGCCTTGATGCCAGGGGATGCGCGTCCCGACGAGGACAAGCCCCCGCCACCAGATGAGCGCCAGCAGCAAGATCTGCACCAGCAAGAGCAAGAAGGCCAGGCCCAAGAAGCCGCCCTCCACTCGCCAGGCATGATGAGCGAACTCCTGCCAATTTCCCAGGACATCGCGTCCCCAGAAGATCCCAATCGCCAGGAGCACGATGATCTGAACCAGGCGGATGACATACCGCCGCCACCTCGTATTGGCGCCAGAAAGCAGTCGAGAGATCCTGTCCGATGGCTTAGCCACGTCCGAAGCGCCTCTCTCAGCTACGTGATCTCCTACCCAGGCATCCTCTTTCATCGTCTCTCAACCCGAATAGTCGCCAGATGAATTTCGTCGCCCGCCTCAACGCCCGTCTGATCACGAACGGGCAATCGCTGACCAGTGGCCAGATTGTATAACCCGATGACCAGCGTATAGTTGCCCGGCGATAGATCCTCTGGCACGTCCAGTCGGTGGGCATCCGGCTGCGGGCCGTCCCCCCACTTAGTCGTGGGAGCGGGCGCGAACCACGCGGGCAAGGCATCGCGCTGCGCCACCAGGCGCCCCTGCCCGTCCAGCAGGTGCACGAAAACGGTATACGAGCATGAGATCGGCCCTGTGGCCCGCCATAGCAAGTCGAACCAGAGTGTCTCTCCGGGTGAGACGCTCTCCGGCACCCGGGCGCCGATCAGTTCGATGCCATCACCAAAGCGCCATCGTCGATCCGACCAGGCGTTCGGCCAGTCATCCTCCGTCAACGGCCGCAACCCGCGCTCGTCCCGGATAAACGGGGAGAGGACCGCCCATGTGCCATCGACCACATGAGCGCCGCCCCCTTTGGACACGCGCACGCGGTATTTCGGGGTTGCCCACGGCCCGCCGCGAGCGACTCCCACCGCCAGCGCCCAACGATCGGGCAGGAACCACGGCAATGTCTCCACCAGGATGGTCTCTCCCGGCCGCCAGCGCTTCGGCGGGTACCAGAACAACACCACCGGCGGCCGCTTTGATATATCCTCGACGACCTCTCCATCCGCCGCCACGAAGAAGGGCCACACCTGGAGATCGTCAGGCAACGAAGCAAGCACCTCCCAATATGTACGTACCCACGTCAAATGCCGTTTCTGGTCATCGATGACGTCATACCCGCGCAAGCGCAGGAAATCGCTAAAATGAGCGTTTGCCGGGTAGGTCGGCTGCCGCCCGCCCGCCCGGACGAAGGAATAGAAGGCATCTGGCAACTTGCGAACGCACTCATCCGTCGGCGGCCCCAATAGGATGAAGCCGTCCGCCGCATCTCGGATGCAAAAACGGCCACTGGCCAACAACTCGTCAAAGCGGTGTCGCAGGTCGGCCGGGTACATGTCCGTCGTGCCATTCACCTCCAGCAACACGTATTCCGCATCACCCAGCGCCGGGAACTTATAGATGCGCTCTCGATGGCTCAGGTGCGGGAACAGCGACGCCGTAGCGCTTACCGCCGCATCGGCCGGTATCTGGCGGAAGAAGCGCTCCGCCAGCCGGTCGTGAGCCGTGACCTCGGGCCAGCGGAACTCGCCCCCCAGCGGCGTCCACCCCCTCGCCCGATGATATCCCAGGCTCCAGACCAGCAGCCAGATCAGCACGGCCCATACAGCTATCCTACGTCGCCCGTGGAGGACCCGGCCGATGCCACGCGCCGCTCGCTCCGCCCCGATGATCGCACCGACGACGATGTAGGGGACAAGGGGAGCCGAATAGTGAAGCTCGCCCGAATATTGCGCCGGATAGGCGCTGAGGATGTTGGCGGCCAGAGATGGCGCTGCGAGCACGAGCATTTCCGGCCCCAAAAGCGCCAGACCGCCGACGCCGGCCAGCAGCCCAGCCACATACCGAAGCCGCGCGGGCCTCATCACGATGGAGAGCACGAGCCCCGGCCGCGTGAACAGGCTGCGGATGATGCCCACCAACGAGCCGCCCAACTCACCGTAGCGCTGCACATAGGGGAACTCGGCCGTGCCGTAGGCCTGCCTGGCGT
>JAGHDS010000518.1 GCA_021159845.1 Anaerolineae bacterium | reverse complement strand
GGCGCACCGCCAGCTAAGGGGACATGACATCATAGAATATGGGCTGGCCGGTGTGTAGCACCTCTCCCCAACGCCCCTCTGGTTGTAATATCTCTCTGAGCTCTTGTTCAGCCCCACGAGAGGCCGTCAATGAGATGCGTTGCGTCTTCTCGTCCCATAGCCCGATACCGCCCGCCTTACAGCCGAGGGCCTTCAAAATCGTGTCCAGGGCGGCGGCTAGCATCCCTTGCAGATCCAGCGACTGATCAACGGCGATGTTGGGTCGGTGCGATCGTCCTAAGTGTGGTTTTTCTTTCATAGCCAGCCTCGGTGCTGCTCGTATCGTCCATTACCACCCGAAGGCGACAAATCGCTGGCGCCCCCATTTCATTATTTTATACACTGAATCTCTGTGGGAGGTATAGGACATATCTACCGGATACCGGGTCTGCAGTCAGGTGATTTGCTCACGGCGGCTCATGTGCTGTTTTGGGATATTCTCCACGGCTCAGCACTCGCGCGACATGTACAGATCGCCCAGCTCGAAGCCGAGCCGGCGGTAGTAGTTACGTGTGCCGATGGCGGAGATCACGGCGATCCGTCGGTAGCCAGCGTGTCTGGCCTGCCGCATCGCCTCCTCGATCAACCGGGTGCCCAGACCACGATGCTGAGCCTCGCCGCGGCTCTCATCGCCCAGCCCCAGTGCCGGGCCATACACGTGCACTTCCCGAATCACGGCCGCACCGCCCAGCTCCTCCGGCTGCTCCTCGGGCGACACGTCCGATCGGGGAAGCGACAGCCGCAGGAATCCCGCCAACCGGTCATCGCGGGTGACGAAGCTGATGAACCGCTCCTCCGTGACATCCGTCCAGTATCGGAGGCTCTCTATGTGTAACTCATCATCACTCACCAATCGATCACGAATCTCTCGACAGCGGATGCATTGGCATCGCAGCCCTCGCCGCGCCATCTCACGTTGGACGACCTGTCTCAGATTGGATGTGCGATTGCCGGCCACGATGTTCTGCGATGGAATGTCGCGTACGATGCGGTTCAGCCGACAGTAGCGCGGTACAATCCGCTTGCACGCGATCAGCAGCTCGATCAATTCCTGCTGTTCGTAAGGGCGATAGCGCCCACGCTTCCATTCCTCGTACAGCTCCGTATCCGGCAGGAGCATACATGGGTATATCTTCAGCTCATCCGGGCGCATCGCCGGATCGGTCCACAATCGAGCGAAATCCTCTCGATCCGATTCGGGTGTGGCGCCCAACAGGTTGGGCATCCAGTGCAAGTGGATCTTGAAGCCGCCCAGACGCAGGAGACGAACTGCCCGCCGCGCGTCGTCCGCCGTGTGCCCGCGACGATTCAGATCAAGGATGCGATCATCCAGGCTTTGCACTCCTACCTGCACTTTGGTGACGCCCAGACGACGTAACCGGAGGATCTCTCGCGGGGTGATCCAATCCGGCCTCGTCTCGATAACCATGCCGACGTTGCGCCGATCTGCGTCCTCGTTCCAGCGTTGGGCCTCTTCCAGCGAGGAGGAATCGCGGCCGTTAAGCGCGTCCAGGCAGCGTTGGACGAACCACTCCTGGTATGTCCGGGGGTAGGCGGACCAGGTGCCGCCCAGGATGAGCAGCTCCACTTTGTCCACCGTGTGCCCGATGGTCTCCAGGCTTTCGACTCGGCCAGCCACCTGGCGGTACGGGTCGAACTCGTATTGGAGTGCTCGCATGGCGCCTGGCTCGTCGCTAAGGTAGCTTTTGGGCATATGCACATCATTGGGGCAGAAGATGCATCGCCCGGGGCATGGGGCGGGTTTCGTCAGCACGGCGACGGGGGTGACGCCCGACGCGGTGCGCACCGGCTTCATCTGCAACCGGCGGATCATCTCCCGCTCCATCGGCAGTCGTCCCTGGTGGACGAAATACCGGTATGCCTGGATCAGTTGCGCTTTGGTGAAATGCGCTCCGGGCTCCCTGGGATGTTGGTTCAGCGCTACGGAAAGCGTCCGCTCTGTGAACGGTTGGGCGTCCCGTACGGCCGTGATGATGGCCCACAGCGCGTCTTCATGCGCGGCCGGGTCGAAGGGACGGCCGCGCGTCCGCTTCCACCGTTCTTGGGCCGCCTCTATTCGTTGTGCTCTCTTTTCCGTGTTATAATTCATATGTGAAGCCCGATATCTCTCGGAAATTGTTGTCTCTCAACCGGCAGTTTTACGATCAGCTGGCCGGTCCTTTCGTGTCCAGCCGTCCGGGGCCGTTGCCCGGCGTGGATCGATTGTTGGACTATGTGCCCGATGGCGGCAGATTGCTTGATGTGGGATGTGGCGGCGGGCAATTGGCCTGGGCGTTGGACCGGATAGGGCGTCGGGTGCAATATGTGGGCGTTGACGTCAGCGAACGCATGATCCAGCTCGCTCGTGATAAGGCGGGTGAGCTTTTGCATGTCAATGCTGTATTTCTCGTCCGCGATGTCTCCAGCCCGGGATGGGCTGATGATCTGCCCGGCCGTCCGTTTCATATCATAGCTGCCCTCGCTCTTCTACACCACATCCCCGGGAGTGAGCTGCGCACGCGCCTTTTGGGCGACATGGCAAGGTGTTTGGCTCCGAATGGGTACGTCTTGGTATCCACCTGGCAGTTTTTGAACAGCCCGAGACTTCGCCGCCGCCTGCGTCCTTGGTCGGACGTGGGCTTGAGCCCGGATGATGTGGGTGCCGACGATTACCTGCTGGACTGGCGACGCGATGGGTATGGTCTGCGGTACTGTGCATGGATTGATGAGCCTGCCCTGCGACGACTGGCAGCCGACGCCGGCTTGCAGGTCATAGAGAGCTTCCACGCTGGCCGGGATAACATGAACCTGTGCGCTGTACTGTCTCGATGACGGGTGGTGTACCTATAGAGCTATAGACAACATATAAGATGGTGTCCTATTTTCTATTCAGGAAGCATTATATCATGTGTTGAAGCGCTCGGGAACTCCCGGGTGGTGGGTGTTCATCTGTTGTGAGGGGAGACGGTCCAAGGAAAAGTGTGTTTACGGGGGAGGATGCACGATGTCGGATCGCAACATAGAGGTTGCGTCGGCGGGGAGAGAAGATGGCGGTAAGAGACCGAGTCCGATCGACGACAGTTGGCTGGCCGATGTCCTGAGTAGCATTGCTGATGCCGTTCTCGTCGCCGATCTGGCCGGCCGCATCCGGTTCGCGAACCCGGCGGCAACGACGCTGACGGGCTGGGAGCAGACGGCAGTCGTAGGGAAGAGGCTTTCGGATGTGCTTTCCATCGTCGACGAGGAGACGGGGGCGCCGCCCGCGGAGGACCTGGTGTTGCGGGTCGTCCGGGATGGCGATCTTTTCCCGTTCGCCAGTCGCTTTACGCTGATCCGTAGGGATGGCGCGCGGCTCCCCATCAATGGGAATATCGCTCCTGTTCGGGATGAGATGGGCGTGATCACTGGGGCCGTCGCGATCTTTAGAGACATCAGTGATCGGAAGAGGGTAGAGCGAACGCTGCGCGAGTCGGAGAAGAAGTTTCGGCTTGTCTTCGAGAACGCCTTTGAGGGGATCAACCTGTACGAGGAGGATCTGGAGCATGGGACGCGGCGGCTGATCGACTGTAACGAGCGTTATGCCGAGATGGCGGGGCGGAGCCGGGAGGAGCTGCTCGAGATGGGGGATGTAAGCTCGTTGCAGAGGAAAGTGGGGCCCGTGGTGCCGGACGAGGATAATCTGACCTTGCGACGGAAACATATACCCTACAGGGGGCTCATCTCTTGGATCCGTCCGGACGGTAAGGAGAACATCATAGAGTATACGGCTGTACCCGTCGAGATGGACGGAAGGCCGTTTACGATTGGGCTGGATCGGGACATCACGGATCGCGTGGAGATGCAGCGGGCCTTGGAACGCCGCGCACAGGAACTTGAGGTGCTGGCCGAGGACTTACGTCGGCAGACGGCCGCGTTGCAGGCGCGTAACGAGGAGCTGGACGCTTTTGCCCACTCGGTGGCGCATGACTTGCGTAACCCCCTCGCGGTTATCTTTTCTCTGGCGGATTTCTTAAGCGAGGAGTATAAGGATCTCCTGCCCGCGGATGTTCAGGGGCATTTGGATGCCATTCATCGCGGCGCCCAGAAGATGAATGGCATCATCAGCGGCTTGCTGTTGCTGGCGGAGATACGGAAGCGGGATGTGGAGCTTACTCCGCTTGATATGCAATCCATCGTCGAGTCCGCCTTGGGACAGCTGACGTATATGATTCAGGAGCATAAGCCGGAGATCGTGTTGCCGCCCGCGTGGCCCGCGGTGCTGGGCTACGGCCCGTGGGTGGAGGAGGTGTGGGTGAACTATATCAGCAACGCGATCCGCTATGGTGGCCGTCCGGCGCGTGTGGAGTTGGGAGCGACGCCTCAGGGGGATGGGACGGTGCGGTTCTGGGTACGGGATAATGGGCCGGGCTTGACCCCCGAGGAGCAGTCGCGCCTGTTCGCCCCGTTCACACGATTGGCTCAAATGTGTGCTGAAGGGCATGGGCTAGGTCTCTCCATTGTGCGCCGCATCATGGATAAGCTGGGCGGTGAAGTCGGCGTGGAGAGCGAGCCGGGACGGGGGAGCGTCTTCAGCTTCACGCTGCCAGTGGCGGACGGCACATGATCCCGGAAGGCCGTGTTGGGCCATCGGGTAGAGCCTCAGCAGATGCGAGGCAACATTTCCCCGCTGAGCATGTCTAGCACGCGCGTGCCCCCGATGGGCGTGCGGATTGTCACTTGGCCGCTTGGGCCCTCGCCGACGCGCCCGATGATGGCGGCATCTCGGCCGTAAGGGTGTGCTTTCATAGCCGCCAGCACATCGTCGGCTGCCTCGGGCGCGACACAGGCCACGAGCTTGCCCTCGTTAGCCACATATAGCGGGTCGAATCCCAGCATCTCGCAGGCCGAGCGCACGGCCGGCCGCAACGGGATACGTTCTTCCTCCAGCTCGATGGATACACCCGATTGCATCGCGATCTCATTCAGCGTCGTTGCCAGCCCGCCGCGCGTAGGGTCTCTCAGTGTGTGGATTGCCCCAGGCGCGGCTTCCAGCATCGCCGCGACCAGCCCGTTCAGTGGGGCGACATCACTCTTCAGCTCCGTCTCGAAGCCCAACCCCTCGCGCTCGCTGAGCACGGCGATCCCGTGATCGCCCATTGTGCCGGACACGAGCACGACGTCGCCTGGGCGGGCGTTTGTCCCCGATATGTTGATCCCTTCCGGGAGCCATCCGACGCCGGCCGTGGCAATGTATAGCCCGTCTGCCTTGCCGCGTTCCACGACCTTCGTATCGCCGGAGACTACGTGGACTTGTGCCTCGTGGGCAGCCTCCTGCATGGAGCGCACGACTTGTTGTAGCGTCTCAATGGGAAGTCCTTCCTCCAGTACGAAGGCGGCGCTCAGCCACAACGGACGGGCGCCCATCATGGCCAGGTCGTTGACGGTGCCACACACGGCCAGCCGGCCGATGTCCCCTCCGGGGAAGAAGAGAGGCTGCACGACGTGCGCGTCTGTGCTCATGACTAGGCGGCCGTTGCCTCCGGGGAGCGAGAGCACGGCGCCGTCATCCATCCGGTTCAACGCCGGGTTTTGCAGGTCGGGCAGGAATATCCGGCATACCAGATTGTGGCTCATGCGGCCGCCCGAGCCGTGCCCAAGCACGATGCGGTCCAGGGTGATGTCCGGTAACGGTACAGGACAGCTGAATCCTTCGAAGTTCAGCTCGGTTTGTTCGGTCATTCGGAAAAGGCTCCTGGTCAGAGTAAACGAATCAGCGAATGGGCGAGTAAGCGAACTTGCCACCGGAATTGGTGGTCAGCGAATGGGCGGGTTAGTAGATTTCTCGCCTCCCGTTATCAGTTCCTCGCGTTCTGTTGTCTGTTGCGTTTCCCATATCGGTAGTAGGCCGCGCAGGTGCCCTCTGAAGAGACCATCGTAGCCCCCAGTGGGTGCGCGGGTGTGCACGCGGTGCCGAAGGCCGGGCACTCATAGGGTTTCTTGAGCCCCTGTAGGATCAGCCCACTGATGCACACGGCCGATTCCTGGGTTTGGATGTCGCTTATCGGGAATCGTTTCTCCGCGTCGAAATCGGCGAATTCCGGGCGCAGTCGCCATCCGCTGTTGGGGATCACGCCGATCCCACGCCACGCGCGGTCGCATGGCTCGAACACCCGGCTGATCAGCTCCTGCGCGGGTCGATTCCCCTCTCGGCTTACGGTACGCCCGTATGCGTTCTCCACCTCGTGGCGGCCGGCCTCTAGCTGACGCACGGTCATCAGCAGGCCGCGCAGCAGATCCACCGGCTCAAACCCGGTGACGACGATGGGGACCTGGAACCGCTCGGCCAGCGGCTCGTATTCCCAATATCCCATGATAGCACATACGTGACCGGCGGCCAGGAAGCCGCGTACCCGGTTCCCGGGTGATGACAGGATGGCTGTGATGGCCGGGGGAACCCGGACGTGTGAGACGAGCATGCTAATGTTGGTGACCCCAAGCTCGTGAGCCTGCCAGACCAGCATGGCATTCCCCGGTGCCGTCGTCTCGAAGCCGATGGCGAAGAAGACGACCTCTCGGTCCGGGTTCTCGCGGGCGATCTTCAGGCATTCCAGCGGCGAGTAGACGATGCGCACATCTCCCCCGGCCGCCTTGACGCGGAACAGATCCGTGTGGGAGCCGGGCACGCGCAGCATATCACCGAAAGAGCAGAAGATCGTATCCGGCCGTGAGGCGATGGCGATGGCCTTGTCGATCAGCTCCAGAGGAGTCACGCACACGGGGCAGCCGGGGCCGTGGACCAGCTCCACCTCGTCGGGCAGGAGCTCGTCCAGCCCGAAGCGCATAAAGGCATGTGTTTGCCCGCCGCAGATCTCCATGATCGTCCACGGCCGGGTGACTGTCCTCCTGATCTCGTCGAGTAATCGGCGTACGAGTTCCGGGCGTCGGAATTCGTCGATGTAACGCAGCGTGGCATCTGCCTCAGGCGGTGTCATCTCCGCTCTCCTCTCCCAGGGCGATCATCTCTTGGAGCATCGCCAGGGTCTCTTGCGCTTCTGCCTCATTCAGTCGAGATATGGCGAAGCCCGCATGAACGATCACGTAGTCACCCACCGCCGTCTCCGGCACATAGGCCAGGCAGGTCTCTTTAATGATCCCTCCAAAATCTACCTTCCCCATCTGTATGCTATCTCGCTCGAAAATCTCCACAACTCGTCCAGGTATGCCCAGGCACATATTTGTCTCCTTCGCGGTGCATGATGATAGAGGAAAGACACCGCCTTTCGTCATTCGTTTTGTTTCAGTCGCGCGTTGGCAATGGCTGCCTGCCCCAGTGACAGTCCTCCGTCGTTGGGGGGCACCAGCCGATGCGTATATACGGTAAAGCCGCTCTTTTGCAGCAGGTTTAGCGTGCGTTCCAGCAGGAGTACATTTTGCCACACGCCGCCGCTCAGGGCGACCTCGTTCAGCCCCGTTTGCTCGCGTAGCTTGTTGCAAACCTCCGCTACCATCCGGGCGACGGTGTTGTGGAAGCGCGCCGCGATGGTGGAAACGTCCACTCCCGCTTGTACGTCTCGGACCACTGCCCGGATCACTGGGGCAGGGTCGATGGCCAGAGGTGTCTCGTCGGGATTGGGGAAAAATGGCCATTCGTATTCGCCGACTTCTCCGCTGTCGGCGAGCATCTCCAGCTCGATGGCAGCCTGGCCCTCGTAGGTTGCCCGCAGACAGATCCCGCAGATGGCCGAAACGGCGTCGAAGAGGCGTCCCATGCTGGATGTGGGGGGAGCATTGAATCCCGTCTCGACCTGGCGCGTGACGACTCGACGCTCCGTTGGGTTGAGGCCATGCAGCGCTGGGATGTCTGGCCACGCCCCGTCGAACGCCCTGTGCAGGTGGCTCCACGCCATGCGGTATGTGCGCCGCACGGCTGCATCGCCGCCCGGCAGGGGAATGTAGGCCAGGTGAGCCGCGCGGCGGTAGCTCTGCAGGTCGGCGATGAGGAATTCCCCGCCCCAGATGGCGCCGTCGTCTCCGTAACCGGTACCGTCGAACGCCACCCCGATCACCGGGCCGACGCGCTGGTGTTCGGCCAGACAGGCGGCGATATGCGCGTGATGGTGCTGCACGCCGATCGCCGGAATGCCCTCTCGCAGGGATCTCTCCTGCGCGTAGCGAGTGGCCAGGTAGTCAGGGTGCAGGTCGTGGGCCAGCGCTTCGGGCCGCACCCGGAATAGCCGTTCAAAGTGGGTGACAGCATGACGGTAGGCGGTCAGCGTCTCCAGGTTTTCCATGTCGCCGATGTGCTGACTCAGGAACGCGTATCGGCCGCGCGTGATGCAGAACGTGTTCTTCAACTCCGCCCCACACGCCAGCAGAGGGATGGACTCTTCTCCCAGATGGACGGGGTACGGCGCATAGCCTCGCGACCGGCGGATGGGCAGTTCGGCGCCCTGGAACACGCGCACGACGGAGTCATCGCAGCGCATGTAGATGTCACGGTTATGTAGCAGGAAGGCGTCGGCCAATCCAGCCAGCCGTCGCAGCGCGTCCTCGTTTTCGTAAGCGATGGGTTCCTCGCTGAGGTTGCCGGATGTCATTACGAGGACGTCTGGAATGCCCTGCCCAGGTAGCAGGAGCAGGTGATGTAGCGGCGTGTAGGGGAGCATGATCCCCAGGTTCCGTTGGCGTGGTGCTACGGATGGGGCGATGCCGTTCCCGGGGCGTGCTCGCAGCAGGACGATGGGGCGTTCCCGGCCTGTGAGCAGGCGCGCCTCGTCATCGCTGACATAGCATAGGGATCGGGCCGTTTCCAGGTCCCGGGCCATCAGGGCGAAGGGCTTGCCCACTCGTCCTTTGCGGGCGCGCAGCTTCTGGACGGCCGCGTCGTTGCGGGCATCGCAGGCCAGGTGGAATCCGCCCAGCCCTTTGATGGCTACGATCCAACCCATTGCCAGCAGTGACCGCATGGCTTCTATGGGATCGTCCGGGAGGCCCTGGGGGAGCGTCCCGCCGGGCGTGGGGACCAGTGAGAGTTGGGGACCGCATGTCGGGCACGCATTGGGTTGGGCGTGGAATCGGCGATCTGACGGGTCCTCGTATTCCGCCTGGCACTCCGGGCACATGGTAAAGGCCGCCATCGTCGTTTTGGGGCGATCGTATGGGATGTCCCGGATGATGGTGAACCGGGGCCCGCAGTGCGTGCAGTTGGTGAACGGGTATCGATAGCGTCGGTTCGTGGGGTCCATTACCTCGGCCAGGCACGCGTCGCAGGTGGCCACGTCGGGCGAGATGGGCTGGAACTCGTCGGGTTGAGCCTGGCTGTGGCGGATTTCGAAGGTAGCGTAGCCGTTAGGGGGCAGCTCGCTGGTCTCTATGGCGTCGATACGGGAGAGCGGCGGGGCCTCCTGGGGGAGTGCGCGCAGGAAGGCTTCCAGCGCGTCCGGTGAGCCCTCGATTTCAATGTCTACGCCCGATGACGTGTTGCACACCCAGCCGCGCAGGCCAAGGCGGTTGGCCAAGTTATAGACGAAGGGGCGAAACCCGACCCCCTGGACGACGCCACTCACATGGATGCGGTGTCGTGATACCGTGATCTCCCGAAGCATGTTCTTTTACCTCTCTGCTCGTGATTATAGCAGTTGAGCAAATAAGATACTATGATTTGGAGCCTGGTATCCGCGAGCTGGAAGTGCGTGCCCAGTAGCACGTCTCGGAAGACGCGGACCGGGAAGCCAGACCCTGGGGGGCATTTTCTGCGATGGGAGTATCCCTCTTTCAATGGCTACGGAGGCCTCTTTCGGCATCCGGTGAGCGATGTAGACCAAGGGCCCGGTGATGGCCCCCGGGAAGAAACCGGACTTTTCGGAAAAGCCGGGTTTCTCTGACCGGCTTTCACCAACATTCGGCGGGCGATGTGGATGAAGGGGCCTTCGGCATCAGTCGGCTAGTTCCAGGTGCTTTGGCGGCGGACGGCCCTCATCTCCCAGACCCCCTTCTCCCAGGCCTGGAAGAGGGGAGCTTGATTCGGCTTGTGGTGGCGACGCAGTTCATTTCTCTTACCCCAACGATAGGCGGTTATGCCCCTTTGGCTCATTGTCCGATTCGATGCCGTGTGTTACAATCATGGATGCGATCAAGTACCGGGAGGACTCGCATGGGAAAGTACGACATCGGCGTGATCGGTATGGCCGTAATGGGCCAGAACTTGGTGTTGAATATGGAACGCAACGGCTTTGCTGTGGCCGTTTACAATCGGACGACTTCCAGAGCGGAGGCGTTTGTGGCCGCCCATCCGGGCAAGAATATATATCTGGCTCGCACGTTGGAGGAGCTGGCAGAGGCGCTCAGGCGTCCCCGTAAGGTGATGCTCATGGTGCAGGCTGGACGCGCAGTAGACGCTGTGATCGGGCAGCTGAAGCCATTCCTGGAGCGTGGGGATGTGATCATCGATGGCGGCAACTCATTCTTTCAGGATACAGAGCGCCGCGCTCGCGAGTTGGCCGAGGACGGCATCCGTTACCTGGGTGCAGGCGTCTCCGGCGGTGAGGAGGGAGCGCTGTGGGGCCCCAGCATCATGCCCGGTGGCGATCCGGAGGCCTATAAGCTGGTCGAGCCCATCTTCACCGCTATCGCAGCCAAGGCCGAGGATGGAGCCCCCTGCGTGACCTATATTGGGCCAGGCGGCTCGGGACACTATGTCAAGATGGTACACAACGGCATCGAGTACGGCATCATGCAGCTCATCGCCGAGGTGTACGACGTGATGAAACGGGGCCTGGGGCTCTCCCCAGCGGAGATGGCCCCTATCTTCGGTGAATGGAATAAAGCGGAACTGGCATCGTTCCTGGTAGAGATCACAGCGGATATCCTGACGCGCTCCGACGATGAGACGGGGCAGCCGATGGTGGATGTGATCCTGGACAAGGCCGGGCAAAAAGGCACCGGCAAATGGACATCGCAGAACGCCCTCGATCTGGGCGTGCCCACGCCGACGATCAACGCGGCCGTGGAGGCCCGGATCCTCTCAGCGTTCAAGGATGAGCGCGTCGCCGCCGCGCAGGCGATCCCGCAGCCGCAGCATGAGTTCACCGGGGATCGCGAGCAACTGATCGGCGATCTGCGAGCTGCCCTGTACGCCTCGGAGGTGAGCGCTTATGCACAGGGTATGGCTCTGCTGCGGGCGGCCTCCCACGAGTACGGATACAACCTGAACCTGAGCGAGATCGCGGCCATCTGGCGGGCCGGGTGCATCATTCGAGCTGGCTTTCTCGATGACATGCGCGCGGCCTTTGACCGGGAGCCGGACCTGGTGAACCTGCTGTTGGATCCAAAGTTCAAACAGGATCTCGTGGAGCGCGAGGAGCGCTGGCGGCGAGCCGTTGGGACGGTGATCCAGCTAGCCATCCCGGCTCCGGGCATGAGCGCGTCATTGGCGTATTTCGATGGCTATCGCAGCGCCCGGCTGCCGGCCAACCTGATCCAGGCTCAGCGCGATTATTTCGGCGCGCATACGTATGAGCGGGTGGATCGCGAGGGCGTGTTCCACACCGAGTGGGTGGAGGCGTAGAGCGGGGAGCGGAGGGCGTCGAGCGCCCGATTCTCACACCTCACGCCTTATTCCTTACGTTCCTTTACGTTTTACGTCTTAGCCTATGACAGACCGACTATACTACCAAGACCAATATCTCACAGAATTCGATGCCGTTGTGGTTGAGCGCGGCCGCGTGGGCGATGCCCCGGCGGTTGTGCTGGATCGCACTGCGTTCTATCCGGAGGGCGGCGGCCAGCCGGCCGACCAGGGCACGCTCAACGATGTGCCCGTAGTAGATGTGCAGGTCATCGATGGCCGGATATGGCATGTGCTGGATGTCGACCTGGATGCGGAGCACGTCCGCGGGATCGTCGACTGGGAGCGCCGCTGGGATCACATGCAACAGCACACCGGGCAGCATATTTTGTCCCAGGCGTTCCTGGAAGTGGCCGGAGCGGCGACGGTGAGCTTCCATCTGGGTGTGGAGATCAGCACGATTGACCTAGACCGCACCGGGATCGACGAGGCGACGCTTGATCGCGTCGAGGCGCTAGCGAATCAGATCGTCCTGGAGAATCGGCCGGTGCGGGCGTCCTTCGTCTCACATGAGGAGCTGGCATCGTTGCCGCTGCGGCGGCCGCCGAAGGTGAAAGAGAACATACGCGTCGTCGTGGTCGAGGGGTTCGATTGGTCCGCCTGTGGTGGCACCCACGTGCGGGCGACGGGCGAGGTAGGCCCTATCAAGATCGTGAAGACGGAGCGCCGGGGTGAGGAGACGCGCGTCACGTTCCTGTGCGGCAAACGGGCCCTGGCCGATTATGCCCATAAACACAAACTGGTACAGGGCTTGATGAGTCATCTCACCTGCGCGGAGGACGAGGTCAAGCGGGCCGTTGAGCGGCTGGAGAGGGAGGCGCGAGCGGCCCGGAGGGCCCTGCATGAGGCGGAGGAGGCATTGGCCGCTTATGAGGCCGACGCATTATGGTCGGCGGCTTCCATCATATCGGGAGTGCGCGTCGTCTCCCATGTGTATGTGGATCATCAGCCGGAATGGGTTCGCCGCCTGGCGCAGGCATTGCGGGACCGGCCGGGGACGGTAGCGCTGCTGGCATGGGCTGGTGAGCGCCCTCAGATGATCTTTGCACGCAGCGAGGACGTGGATGCGGATGTCAGTGATCTGCTGCGCGTGGCAGCACAAGTCAGCGGCGGGCGCGGTGGCGGACGTCCGGACTGGGCACAGGGCGGAGGTGGCCACCCCGAGCGCCTGGGCGAAGCGTTGCGGGCAGCCGAAGATGCTCTACGAGCCCGATTGGTGAGGTGAAACTATCTGTACGGCCGAGAGTTAGCCCAAAGGATGGCTTTGTAAGAGGACCACTTGGGTAATGGAGGGGGATATGCAGGAATTGGCCCCTGGTGTGTACGTGGATACGGAGTGTCGGGGGGCGAATCCGGGGTTCATCCTCACTGATGAGGGGACGATCGTTGTGGATACGCCTCAGATCCCAGCCGAGGCAAAAGCATTGCGAGAGACCGTCAGGCGGCTCAGTGGGGGGAAACCGTTTTTGTACGTCATCAATACCGACCATCACCGCGGTCACATCTTGGGGAACCAATGGTTCCAGCCTGCCCCTGTTATTGCCCACGATGTGGCCTGGAAACACATGAATGGCTATACTCAGAACTTCAAGCAGCGAGTACTTGATTCTTTCCGAAGGGAGCCGGAGATCCAGAAACAATTCGTCGATCTCGAGATCATCAAGCCGACGTTGACGTTTAGCAAGCGGATGTACCTGTTCCCTGGCGGGCGGGAGATCCGGATCATTTGGGTGGGTGGTCATACACCGGCGACGTCGATCGTTTGGCTGCCGGCTGAGCGCATCGCTTTCGTCGGCGATGCGTTATGGGTGGACCAGCACCCTTACATGGGACAGGCGAACTCCAAGGAGTGGCTGGAGGGGCTGACCTATATCCGCCGTTTGAACGCCCGTTACATCGTACCGGGGCATGGGCCGGTTTGCGGCCGGGAGGCCACTGAGCGGATGTCGGAGTACATTCGCCATATGCGCTCTCGTGTGCGGTCGCTCTACCGGGCCGGGAAGAGCAAGCAGGAGACGGCAAACCTGTTGGTTGGAGAGATGTTGACCTGGTTCCCCATCCCGCCCGAGCGTAAATCCAGGATCGAGTCGCAGATCAAATCGGGGATCGGCCGAGTGTGGGCGGAGATGCAGCGTGAGGCCGCCGCGAGCAATGGGTAGCAGCTGTACCCACTGGAGGTGTGTCAGCCATGTCACTGGTAGCTGAACCTGGCAAGTTGACGCCGGCGGACGAGCTGCGCGAGTTACTGGACCGCGCGGAGCGCCGCCTGGCCAACGTGAATAGCGCCAATGCGGATCAGGTTTTCGAGCTGTTCGAGTGGCTGGATCAAATCTCTCAACTGGTGGCCGAGTTAGAGGCGGCGGGCGTGGATTTGCGTCCGGAACGCACACGTTTAGAAAGCATCGAGGGCGTGTTACGCCGCAAGTCCGGCGCCGTTGTGCGCAAGGTGGGATTTGCGCTGCCCAAGCGACGCGAGGAGTTGAAGCCGGACGAGTCCCGCTGGTGGTGGTGGCTGGACCGCATCGTCTTAGAACGCACGCGGCAACGGGTGCGGCGGGCGGCGATCACCCTGGCGATCTTGATCGTGGTCGGCGCCGCAGGCTACTTCGCGCTCACGCGCCTCCTGCCGTCGAACCCGCAGGTGGCGAAAGCTCAGGGGTTCCAGCTCGCTGGTGAGAACATGGTACAAAGCGGTGACTGGGCTGGAGCCGAACAACAGTTCGCTGAGGCGCTCAAGTACACGCCCGACGATCCGCTGTTGTGGGTTTGGCTGGGTGCCGTGCGTGAGAAGCGGGGGAATCAGAGCGGGGCGAAGGAGGCTTTTGCCAAAGCGCGGGAGCTGTCCAGCTCTGAGCTCGATTATTATCTGGCGAAGGGGCAGGTGTATACCCAGATCGGGGATGCGAAGAAGGCGTTGGCCGAGGCACAGAAAGCCGTGAAGATCGCTCCCGACTCGGCTCGAGCGCATTTCATTCTGGCTAGCGCGCTTGAGCTGACCGGGAAGCGATATGATGCCATCCAGGAATTCCAGAAGGCAGCAGACCTGGCATCCGACAAGGATCCCCAACTGGTGGTGCTGGCCCGTATGCGAATGGGGATGCTGATGCAAATGCCCGGGGTGCCCGCGCCGACAGGGACAATCACGGCAACCGTGGTAGCCCCATAACGGGGGTGAGAATGGAGATCGTTCCACTCTGACAGAGAGGCGCGCCTTCGCCAGGGATTTGGGGGATTTCCTGGGTTCCTGAGGCCGCACTTTTATGGTACAATGGCTCGCGTGCGGGGGCTCCTTAGCCGCGGGCTAGAGAGGCCCCGCTGCGCGCCGATCAGGCAAGGTACATGATCTGAACGTCACATGCAGGAGGCAGTCGATGGGTGAGGAAGCCGGAGATCGGAAATTCTACACCGTCCAGGTGGCTGGCGTGACGCGTCGCCTGCCCCTTTTCGAGGTAGCACCAGGCGTCTCCATCGCCATCTTCAACATGCTAGGGGACACCGAGGTCGTGGAGGCCGCCGCGAGCGAGCTGGCCAAGCGGCTTCCATCCGACGCGGACGTGCTTTTAACACCTGAAGTGAAGTCTATCCCGCTAGCCCATGCGCTCTCGGTCCGGATGGGCATCCCCTACGTGGTCGCGCGCAAGATTCGTAAGCCGTATATGGTGAACTCCCTGAGCGTTGAGGTGCTTTCGATCACGACGGGGAAGCCACAGACTCTATGGCTGGATGGCAAGGACCGTCCGCTCGTCGAAGGGAAGCGGGTGATCCTGGTGGACGATGTGGTGAGCACCGGTAGCACGTTGCAGGGGATGCGGAAGCTCGTGGCAGAGGCGGGGGGAACCGTGGTGGCAGAGGCAGCCGTTTTCACTGAGGGAGAGGAGGACGCCTGGCCGAACGTCATCGCCCTCGGCCATCTGCCAGTTTTTAAGCAAGGATGATGTCGTGGCGGAGGGGTGGTGAGTGAGACATGTTTGATAAGCTGGAGCGCATCGAGGCGCGCTACGAGGAGCTCTCGCGGCTGATGGCGGACCCGGAGGTGGCCACTGACCACGTAAAGATGGCTCGCCTGGCGCAAGAACAGGCGGAGCTGGAGGAGACGGTCCGAACTTATCGACGTTGGCGGGAGATCAAGGAACAGCTCGACGAGGCGCGCCAGATGCTAGAAGATGAGGTGGACGCCGACATGGTCCAGCTCATCAAGGATGAGGTACGGCATCTCGAAGAGGAACTAAGCGAAGTCGAAGAACAATTGCGCGTGCTATTGCTGCCGCGCGATCCGAACGACGATCGAAACGTCATCGTGGAGATCCGCGCGGGGGCTGGGGGTGAGGAGGCCGGCCTCTTCGCCGCCGATCTATTCCGCATGTACACGCGGTACGCGGAGAAGCAAGGGTGGAAGACGGAGATCCTGAGCGCTAACGAAACGGGGATTGGCGGTTTCAAGGAAGTCATCTTTGGGGTGAAAGGCAAAGGCGCCTACAGCCGGCTCAAGTACGAGAGCGGAGTTCACCGGGTACAGCGGGTACCGGTGACGGAGGCCAGCGGTCGGATCCACACATCGACGGCCACGGTGGCCGTTCTCCCTGAGATGGATGAAGTAGAGGTGGAGATCGACCCCAAAGATCTACGGATCGACGTGTATCGCTCGACCGGTCACGGAGGGCAAAGCGTGAACACGACCGACTCGGCTGTGCGTATCACGCATCTGCCCACCGGCATCGTGGTGACATGCCAGGACGAGAGATCTCAGCTCCAGAACAAGTTGCGCGCCATGGCGATCCTGCGCGCCAGGCTGTACGATATGGAACGCAGAAAGCAAGAGGAGCAGATCACGACCACACGGCGCTTACAGGTGGGCTCTGGTGATCGGAGCGAGAAGATCCGTACGTATAACTTTCCCCAAAATCGGGTCACGGACCATCGTATTGGGCTTACCTCCTACCGGCTGGAGGAAATCCTGGACGGCGAGATCGACGAGTTCGTCGAGGCGTTGGCCGCGGCTGACCGGGCGGAACGCCTTCAGGCCGTCGAGACGCAGTGAGGATATAGCCCCAAGCCATGTGTCCCCCGCGCGTGGGGGGACAATACGGGTGCTTGGTAAAAGAGGAGATCAAAGATGCAGGTCAACGTGAGACCAGGAGCGTCCCAAGGGCGGGACGGGATGAACGGAGAAGGGTGGGCGGTGTTGGATGTTGTGAAATGGCGATTGGCGGAGAGGACAACGGTCGGGCGAGCGCTCGCCGCGGCCCGGCAACGTCTGGAAGAAGCCGGCTGCGAGATGCCTCGCCTGGACGCGGAGGTATTACTGGCGCATACGCTGGGTGTAAGCCGAACCTGGCTATACGCCCATCCCGAACGCGAGTTGTTGTCTAGCGAGATCGCGACCTTCGAGTCACTGGTGGTGCGTAGGGCACGGCGCGAGCCTGTGGCGTACCTGGTCGGTCATAAAGCGTTTTACGGGTTGGACTTCGTCGTAGATCGCCGGGTACTGATCCCCCGGCCGGAGACGGAGATCCTGGTCGACCATGCGATCCACGCGCTGAACTGGCACCGCAACCGCAATAATGAGACGGATGGCCCTCACCGGGTGCGCGTGGCCGACGTGGGGACAGGCTGTGGGGCGATCGCCGTCACTCTGGCGGTCCAATGTCCCAGTGTCGAGGTATACGCCATCGATCTATCTGAGGATGCCTTAGAGGTGGCGGCCCAGAACGTACGGCGCTACGGCGTAGGGGATCGGGTGACGCTGCTGCAAGGCGATCTACTAGGCCCGTTGCCCGAGCCGGTGGAACTGATCGTCGCCAACCTTCCATACGTGCCGGAGTCCGACTGGGCGACGCTGGCGCCGGACATCCGTAGGTATGAACCGCGATTGGCATTAGATGGGGGAAGCGACGGCTTAGAGCTCATCGGCCGACTACTTGCCCAGGCATCGGAGCGCCTGTTGCCGGATGGCGTGATCCTATTGGAAATCGGGCGGGATCAGGGGGAACTCGTGAAACGCCAGGCATTGCACCACTTCCCCTGGGCCCGTGTGGATATCATCCGAGACTACGCCGACCTGGACCGCATCGTTCAGATCAGGGCCTAGCTCAGTCGGATATAAGAGGAGTATGTGACCTGGCAGATACTGGCCGTTGACCTCGACGGGACCGTGCTGCGCGGGGATGGTGTGCTAAGCCCGGCTGTGGTGCACAGTCTGCATCTGGCTCAGCAGTATGGCGTGCATGTCGTGTTGGCGACCGGGCGTGGAGAGGCTCCATCGTTGCGCTACGCCATCAGGTTAGGCCTGACCGATCCGGTGATCTGCTATCAGGGTGGCTTGATATGTGCTCCCCGGACGCAAGATGTGCTCTACGAGCGGTTAATGGCCAGGGACTCAGCTATCCGGGTGGCGCGCTGGGGACGCGAGCATGGGCGCCATCTGTTGCTATTCGCCGATGGCCACGTATGGGTCGAGGAGCTGCGGTATTCGTCTGCGACTTACGATCAGTGGATCGGCTTGCCGTTACGGCTAGTACCCTCACTGGAGGTCACCCTGGCGTCCGGCGAGGCCAGACGGATATTCAAGTTCATTGACTTCCTGGCGGAGCCCGAGCGCTCATCTTTGCACCCCATGCAGATGTGGATGCAGGCCTTCGATGACCAGCTGCAGATCGTGCGTTCCCATCACAGGTTCGTAGAGATCATCCCGCCATGCGTCTCCAAAGGGCAAGCACTGGCCTGGCTGGCGGCGAAATGGGAAATTCCACGCCAGCAGGTAATCGCCGTTGGGGACGCGGAGAACGATCTGTCCATGATCGAGTGGGCGGGATTGGGCGTAGCGATGGGGCAAGCGGATGAGCGCGTCCGGGCATCGGCTGACTGGGTAGCCCCCGCCATCGACGAGGATGGCGTGGCCGCTGTGGTAGATCGATACATCCTGAATGGAGTGTCGCATGGGTGAGATCGTGTCGGCCTCCGCTCCCGACGCGTTGGAGCGGGCTATGGTCATATTGCGCTCAGGCGGGGTGGTAGCCTTCCCCACGGATACGGTGTACGGCGTGGGGGTACACGCTTTTGTGCCAGCAGCGGTGGCGCGCTTGTACCAGGTCAAGAGGCGCCCAACAGACCGCCCCATCCCAATCCTCCTGGCTGATCCCGAAGACATGGAGATGGTGGCGCGAGACATCTCACCGCTGGCGTGGGAACTGGCACGGCTATTTTGGCCTGGGCCGCTGAGCCTCGTGTTGCCGCGGCACCCGCGTGTGCCCGATGAAGTCGTGGCAGGCGGGAACTCCGTGGCTGTTCGTATCCCGGACCACATGATCCCGCAGCGATTAGCGCGGCTTCTCCACGCCCCTTTGGCAGCGAGCAGCGCCAATCTCTCCGGCGGGCCAAACGCCAGCACGGCCCAGGAAGTAATGGAGCAGATCGGCCAGGAGATTGACCTCGTGATCGACGGCGGGCCGTGTCCTGGCGGCGTGCCGTCTACGATCCTGGATCTGACGTCGGATCCACCGCGGCTCCTGCGGCAGGGCCCGATCACGCGGGCGATGCTGGCAGATGTGATCCCCCAACTTTGTCCAGTGAAGTTTTTGAGGGATGAAGAGCCGCTCAATCGCCAAATCGAGTGAGAAGCGCTCCCAGACACGTCTGAGGGACGGGCGGATGAGGTCGTGCTGATTGGGGTGGATGCCAGCCGGGCTATACGCGCCCGGCGGACTGGTACAGAACGGTACTCCGCGGAGCTGATTCGCCGCCTGCTGGACCTTGGCAAGCGACATCACTGGCGCTTGTACGGTCCCACATCTCCACCACCCGGGCTGTTCGCCCCGGGTAAGCATGTGAGCTGGCGGGTGATCCGCATACCGCGCCTATGGACGCACATCGGGTTGAGCTGGGAGATGATGCGACACCCGCCGGATGTCCTCTTCGTCCCTGCTCACGTATTGCCTCTCTGGCATCCTCGCCACACCCTGGTTACCGTACATGATTTGGGCTATCATCACTATCCCGATACTCACCCGTGGCGTCAGCGCATCTATCTGGAATGGTCAACCCGTTGGAACGCGCGCGTGGCGACATACGTGTTGGCCGATTCCCAGGCCACGCGAGACGATCTCATCTCGGTCTATGGAGTAGACCCAAGACGCATCGTGGTGGTGTATCCCGGGCGTGATGAATCACTGCGGCGTGTGGAAGATCCAAGAACGTTAGCCTCCGTGCGAGAGCGCTACGGCATCGGTCCACGATACATCCTCTACGTGGGGACCTTGCAGCCACGTAAGAACCTCGCCCGGCTGATGACGGCCTTTGCCCGCCTGGTCGCGCGCGATCGGGATCGATTCGCTGACCTCCAGTTGGTTTTAGCCGGGAAGCCGGGATGGTTGTCGGCTCCCATCCTGGCCGAACCCAAACGTCTGGGCATTGAGGAACGCGTGCGCTTCTCGGGCTACATCGCCGATGCCGACCTGGCGGCTCTGATCTCCGGCGCTCAGGTATACGCGTATCCATCGCTGTACGAAGGGTTTGGATTCCCCGTGCTGGAGGCACAGGCGTGCGGAGTCCCTGTGCTGACGTCCTCCGTGTCCTCCCTGCCAGAGGTAGCTGGCGATGCAGCCTTATTGGTCGATCCAACGGACGTAAGAGCCATCGAGGACGGCCTCTACCGGCTGTTGACGGACCAGAAGACGCGCGAGGCGCTGGTCGCCAAGGGGTACGTTAACGTCCAGCGGTTCTCCTGGGATCGAGCCGCTCGCAAGGTGCTCGATGTGCTGGAGCGCATGGGAGGCACCGCGTGATGGGCGCGCTGCAGCGTATCTTGGCCGTGAAGCTGGCGGATATGGGAGATGCCCTCCTGTGCACGCCCGCGCTGCGAGCATTGCGTCGCACGTATCCACACGCCCGGCTGGACGTACTGGCGACACCGCACACGGTTCCCTTGATCGAACATACCGGGCTGGCTGACCGCGTTATCCCGTTTCCCAAACATGTGTATGATAATCCACATAGCATATGGCGTCCTGATCGTTGGCTGGCATTGGGGCGGCTGTACGCGATGTTGCGCCTATCACATTACGACGCGGTGGCCCTGTTTCATCATCTCAGCACATGGTATGGGGCGTTCAAGTGGCAACTATTAGTGGCGGCGACGAGGGCCCCGTTGGTGGCCGGTTTAGACAACGGCCGAGGCCAGGGGTGGCTGACGCGCCCTGTGCGGGACCTGGGATTCGGTAAGCGGCACGAGGTGGAGTACGCGTTGGCAGTATCGCGGGCATTGGGGGCCAATACGGATGATGCATCTCTGACCCTACCCCCGTTCGCGGATGAAGGACAGAGGGCGGCAAAGCTGCTAGATGACATCCAGGGGCCCTATGTGGTGATCCATGCCGGCTCGGGCGGATATAGCCGGGCGCGGCGTTGGGACCCACAGAAATTCGCCGTCGTAGCGGACGCTTTGGCCGACCGGCTGAGCGTTCCGATTGTCATCGTGGGAACGAAAGCGGATGACGGTGCAAAGGTGACGGCCGCGATGCATCACCCGGCACGGGATTTACAGGGAGAGACCGATCTGGCCGACCTGGTGTCTGTGCTGCGCCGCGGTTCGCTATTCATCGGGGTGGACTCGGGCGTGATGCATCTGGCGGCCGCGGTGGGAATCCCCATCGTGGCGATCTTCGGCCCATCCAATCACCGGGCATGGGCACCGTGGGCCCCCTCTCAGCGCGTGCGCATCGTGCGGCTTGGCATCCCGTGTAGCCCATGCTCTTATATTGGCACCCGCGTTGGGGCTCGGGACGGATGTCCCCAGCGCCTATGTATGACCGGCCTGACGCCCGAGACCGTGGTCGAGGCCGCGCTGGAATTGTGGAATAGGGAGGCATACCATGATTCGTCAATGCAATGACAGCGATTTCGAGGCGATCTACGAGATCATCAACGATGCGGCCCAGGCATACCGCGGGGTCATCCCCGCAGATCGTTGGAAGGAACCATATATGCCCAGAGAGGAGCTTCGCGAGGAGATAAAGGCGGGGGTCGTGTTCTGGGGATATGAGGAGGATGGTGAACTGTTGGGCGTGATGGGGCTGCAGCACGTGCAGGATGTGGCCCTTATCAGACATGCCTATGTGCGTTCCAGCAGACAACGCCAAGGTATTGGGGGGAAGTTGTTGTCTCATCTGCGGGTGTTGACGACGCGTCCTATTCTGATCGGGACCTGGGCAGATGCCACCTGGGCGATTCGATTCTACGAGAAGCACGGCTTTCGGTTGCTCCCGTCAGACGAGACGGGCCGGGTGTTACGAAAATATTGGTCGATACCCGAGCGTCAGGTCGAGACCTCGGTAGTCCTGGCCGATCCGAAATGGTTCGAAGCCCACCGGTAAAAGGAATCTTTCGTGGTGTGGGTGTGTGAGGCTGGGTGAAACCCAATGGGATGGAGCGCAAGTAAACCGGGCTGGCGCGTGTTGGGCGTGCGGGTGGACCCGGTGACGACTGAGGAGGCTCTGGCGCGGCTGGCGGAGTTCGTGTCCGAGGGCACGCCGCATCATGTCGTCACGGTGAACCCGGAATTCGTGATGACCTCGCGCCATCACCCGGAGTTCCGTGCCGTCCTGGAAGCGGCCGATCTGTGCCTGGCCGATGGCGTTGGGTTGCTCTGGGCGGGATGGCTCCTGGGGCGCCCGCTGCCGGAGCGGGTTGCCGGGTCCGACCTGCTGCCGCAGATCGCGGCCAGGGCCGCGCGGGAGGGGTGGCGGCTGTTCTTCCTGGGGGCTCAGCCGGGTGTGGCGCAGCGAGCTGCGGATGTACTGCGAGCGCGATACCCCGCCCTCCAAGTAGTCGGCACGTACGCCGGATCACCCGCGGAGGAAGAGGCGGCGGGGATCATCCGCCGCGTGAGGGCGGCTCAACCGGACATGTTGTTCGTGGCCTATGGCGCTCCAGCTCAGGACCTGTGGATCGCCCGGCATCGGGATGAGCTGGCAATCCCGGTGATGATGGGGGTTGGCGGGGCGTTTGACTTCATCGCGGGCGTGGCCAAGCGCGCGCCCGTGTGGGTGCGGCGAATGGGATTGGAATGGCTGCATCGTTTGATCCATCAGCCCTTGCGATGGCGGCGGATGCTGGCATTGCCGCATTTCGCGGCGCGGGTGATGGCTGAGCGCTTTGTGGGGGAGCGGGCGTGGTGAGCCAGGTGGCCTCGTGGGTGGAACAACTGGCCGGGCATCGGGTCGTAGTGCTTGGCGACCTGATCCTGGACGAGTATCTGATAGGACGGGCAACCCGTCTGAGCCGAGTGGCCCCCGCCCCCGTGCTGGAGTATCTGCGTGGTTTCATCGTGCTAGGCGGCGCTGCGAACCCGGCGCACAACATCG
>JAGHDS010000509.1 GCA_021159845.1 Anaerolineae bacterium | reverse complement strand
GTGCAGGATGCTCACGGGAACGCCAGCGTCGGAGCCAGGCGTATAGATGGTGAACTCAGCGGACTGCCGCAAGCGACGGATGCGATCCGGCCCCTGCCCCCACTTGGCCAACCCCTCACGCCACAGCTCGGCCTGCTGGGCCGCAAACGTACCCAGGTCAACCCCCTTACGACGGGCATCATCGGGGTTCACCCAAGGACGGAACGCCTCCGGGCTCAGATCCGGGAATGTGAGCAGCAGATTGGTAATATCCCCCTTGGGATCAATCAGCAACGAGGGGATACCCTGCAATGTGGCCTCCTCAATCAAGTCGATGCAGAGCCCCGTCTTGCCGCTACCCGTCATCCCCACACCCACAGCGTGGGTGGTCAAATCCCGGGCATCGTAGAGAAGTGGAGTATTCCGCGTCTCTCCCGTCCCAGGATCCACCACTCTCCCCAAATAAAAAGTCCCCGGCCTGGCGACTTCAGGCATTCGCACGATCTCCTTGCCCCAACACGCAAATTGGAAGGGCTACCGAGTACCGAGCCTGCGGCCCCAGTAGCCCTCAACGAAGGACGACCGACAAAGTTTACTGCAATGTTGCTTTGACAGGTATGGCGATGGGCCCGGCCTCCCATGTATTCACCCGTACGCTAATCTTATGTTCACCCGGGTCAAGTTGCTTGCCGGACACCTTCACGGTTACCGTGCTCCCCACCGGGAAATGCAGTGGCGCGCTGGGTGTGACCTCTGTGGCCGGGCGCACCTTTTCCCCCGTGACCAATGAGACCTGCTCCAAGGGGATAGCCTCGCCATCCACCTCCACGGCCATGATCCGGCTTAACGTCCCGGACTCGATCACGTTCCTCATAGCGAACTTGAACCCGTCTTCGGTATTCTCCAAGCTATCCTGCACGTATATCCGCTCAAGCAGATACCCAGGGATGGAAAACATTGGAGTGTCCTCCTTTCAGATGTATAATGCAAGCAGGCCATCAGGCCACTCAGCGGGGCTACATCCCCGCGAAACACCGGCAAAAGTTAACATCGGGGGATACAGCAAACGCACTCTTCCACTCCAAAGCCCCCCCTACACGCGGGGGCTGAGAACTGATAACCCCCATAAACTCCGACGATATGATAACATGATCGTAAGCACTGTGCAACACAAGAAATTGTGGACGACTACTACGATAAGGAGCCTATGCGCTTACGCGACCTAGTCACCGAGCTCATCGCCGCCCGCTCCACCGGCAAGATGGACATCTCGATCACAGGCATCAGGTACGATTCTCGCCGGGTACAATCGGGCGATCTTTTTGTAGCCGTGCGCGGCTTCCACGTCGACGGCCACGCGTTCATCCCAGATGCGATCCAGCGCGGTGCCGCTGCCATAGTGGCTGAAGAACCTCCACCAGACAACTCCGTGCCCTGGGTGCAGGTTCCCGATTCTCGGGCTGCTCTGGCCCAACTGGCAGCCGCGTTCTACGGCCATCCGGCCCGCCAACTGCGCGTCATCGGCGTCACGGGGACGGATGGCAAGACCACTACAACGACCATGATCAGCACCATCCTCGAGGCCGCCGGGCACCACACCGGCTACATGACCACCGTATCCTTCAAGGTCGGAGAACACACGTGGGACAACGACACCCGCCAATCCACTCCCGAGGCGCTGGAAGTGCAGGCCCTGCTACGCGAAATGACGGAGGCCAAGTGCGACTACGCCATCATCGAGAGCACGTCCCATGGGCTGGCGCTTCACCGGCTCGATGGCTGCGAATACGACGTGGCGGTCCTCACGAACGTGACGCATGAGCACCTGGATTTCCATGGCACGCCCGAAGCCTATCGACTGGCCAAAGCCCGCCTCTTCGAGATGCTCGGCGAGGCAGTAGACAAAGGGATTCCCAAGGTCGCCGTAGTCAATCTGGACGACCCTCACGCCGCCATGTTCATAGAGCGGGCGCCAGACCAGGTCATCACCTACGCGCGGGAGAACCCGGCAGCCACGATCCGGGCCTGTGATGTCCATGCATCACCATCGGGTATCATCTTCACCGCCGACACCCCCTGGGGACGAACGGGCATCAGGCTGCCCCTTGCAGGGGACTTCAACGTCTACAACGCCCTCGCCGCTATGGCCGTGGCCCTATCCCAAGGCGTTTCCCTGGATACCTGCCGCGACGCGCTATCGCGATTCCGCGGCGTGCGCGGCCGTATGGAAGTCGTGGACTGCGGGCAGCCCTTCACCGTCATCGTTGACTACGCGCACACACCGGAAGCCTTCGAGAAAGTCATGGGAATCATGCGCCCCATCACCCCTGGCAGGCTGATCGCCGTATTTGGCAGCGCGGGCGAACGCGATCGAGCGAAACGCTCCATCCAGGGCGAGATCGCGGGGCGTTATTGCGACTTCCTGGTGATCACGGATGAGGACCCCCGCCTGGAGGACCGTTGGGCGATTCTGGACGAGATCGCTGCTGGCGTCGAACGAACAGGGAAACGAGAGCACAGCGGCTATGTAAAGATCGCCGATCGCGCCCAGGCCATCGCCGAGGCGGTACGTCGAGCCCGGCCGGGCGACACCATCCTGCTCCTGGGCAAAGGACACGAGGGTAGCATCATCTATGGTACCACGAAAACACCGTGGGATGAACGAGCAGCGGCTGAGAAGGCATTGGCAGCCCTAGGATATGATTGCCAAGGAGAATAAGGACAAGCCAGAAGCACGTGACCACTATATACGCCACATTACCGCTTATAACCCACTACATTTAGTGGTATCTCTCATCACGAGAACCCAATGCAAAGGGAGGAAGAAGTGAGCGAAGGGCTTACCGCGCCGGAGATCACGAGGGACTTACGCGCGCTCGGGCTCCAGCCGGGCGACGACGTCCTGGTTCATTCGTCGCTCAGCAGCCTGGGTTGGGTGGATGGCGGAGCCGAGACGGTGATCGACGCTCTCCTAGCAGCCGTGTCCCCCGGCGGCACGGTGCTCATGCCTGCGTTGACCGGCTCCCCAGAAGATGGGCCGGACAATCCACCGCATATGGACGTGCGACATACGCCATGTGCGACCTGGATCGGCCGCGTACCGGAGACCTTCCGCCGGCGGCCGGAGGCGCGGCGGAGCCTACACCCCACCCACTCGGTGACGGCGATCGGCGAGCGGGCGGGATGGTACACGGCCGGGCACGAGCTATGTGATACGCCGTGCGGCCCCGGCAGTCCCTACGTGCGACTGATGGACCACGATGGGTACATCTTGCTACTCGGCTGTACTCAGGAGAGCAACACATCGCTACACGCAATCGAGGAGCTGGCCAACGTTCCTTACCATTTGCAAGAGAAGGCAACCGACGCCATCGTGATCGACGAGAACGGTCGCGAGATCATCGTTCGCGGCCGGCTCCACCAGTGGGGATGGGAACGCTGCTTCTCACGCGTGGACGAGCCACTCCGAAAGGCAGGTGTCATGAGGGAAGGACGCGTAGGCCAGGCACACACCCGGCTGATCAGCGCGCGGGGATTACGTGAGGTCATACTACCGTTGCTTCAGGCCGACCCATTGTATCTCTTAACCGACGAGGCCCGGGAGAGGTTCCTGCAGCAAACTCGCCCCAGGGACACAGAACCCTGACGCAGAACAGCAACGTGCCATAAACCTGGCTT